>JBNKRV010000133.1:0-7539 GCA_050296935.1 Marinilabiliaceae bacterium
TCGTCAAATAGTCCAAGTGGGTTAATGTTTTTCATCATTGATAAATTTATAGTGTAAAAATACCATTTTTACAGTGTAAACAACCATCAAGTTATTAACAAACAACACATTATATCAACAAATAGTTTCTAGAGATACCCAGAAGAGTTAGAGGGTTATTAGAGATCGTTAGATTTTAGCTTATAGCCCTTAGCTGTCTGTTGATGAAATAATTGAATATATTCTGGAGTTTCCAGCGATATAACTTTCCGTAAAAAGATAGAATAAATTCTAACATACATAAAAGGGAGTTCTTAAACCAACTCCCTTTATCAAACAATTGTTCTAAGCCAACTTATCCAAGGCCACTTTAATGCGTTTTAATGCTTCAATTAATAACTCATCAGAAGTAGCATATGAAAACCTCAGGCACTTAGGACTACCAAAAGCCTCACCTGAAACCGTTGCCACATATGCTGTCTCCAGCAGATACATCGCTAAATCAGTAGCTGTATTAATTTGATATCCATTACATGATTTTCCAAAATAACCATCCACTTCCGGAAATAAATAAAATGCTCCCTGCGGTACATTCACTTTCATCCCTTCAATGTCACCGGCCATTTTAACCACCAGGTCTCTTCTTCTCAAAAACGTTTCTCTCATCTGCATAGATGGTTCCTGTGTTTGAGTTAATGCAGCCACTGACGCCATTTGAGAAATTGCACATGCACCTGAAGTATACTGACCTTGCAGCTTATTACATGCATCTGCTATCCATTGTGGACCTGCTATATAACCAATTCTCCAACCAGTCATGGCATAACCCTTTGATACGCCATTAACAACCACCACCCTGTCTTTTAACTCATCAAACTGTGCTATACTTTCGTGCTGGCCACCAAAGGTGATTAATTCATAAATCTCATCTGAAATAATAACCACATGTGGATTCCTCTTAAACACTTCTGCCAATGCTACTAGTTCCTCTTTGGTATACAAACTTCCGGTAGGATTAGAGGGCGAACTGAATAAGAATATTTTAGTCTGAGGTGTAATGGCTGCTTCCAGTTGTTCTGGTGTGATTTTGAAATCCTGATCCAGCCCGGCTTCTATATTCACATTATTTGCTTGCGATAAATTTACAATCTCAATGTAACTCACCCAATAAGGTGCAGGAATAATAACCTCATCCCCCGGACCAACCAAACTCAAAATAATATTAGCTATGGACTGTTTGGCTCCGTTTGAAACTACAATTTGTGATGGTTTGAAATTCAGGTTATTATCACGCTTAAATTTCGTACATACAGCTTCTCTTAACAAAGGCAAACCCGGTACAGGAGTGTACTTTGAAAAATTATCATCAATCGCTTTCTTAGCTGCTTCTTTTATATGATCCGGAGTATTAAAATCAGGCTGACCAATACTCAGATTAATCACATCAAACCCTTTTTCCTGCAGTTCTCTGCTTTTTTGAGACATTGCCAAGGTTGCAGACTCATTTACATTGGCCAATCGTTCAGAAATATACATGCTTAATTATTTAGTTTCTCTTTTTACTTAAATATTAATTCAAATCAAGGATTGAAAAAAAGGTGAAATATGAAGGGTAACCTTATAATTCTATTTTCAATCCATCATTCTCGTTTACTATATGATTTTGGTATAAGGACAAGTTATTTCAATTCATTTGTTGATTCTTTATCGCTATTACCAACGTTCAACCATTTCATAATCGCTTTTTCATAAAAATTAACACAACAAAAAATATTATTATTCGTACTCATACTATTGTCACGCGAATATACAATCAATCAGTTAGGGGTGAATTAGGTTGCATTTAATAACAATTACTAGTATTTTCGCCCCATTAAAATAATTGTGTGCAAAAGTAATATTTTTAGAGATTATGGAAGTTTTTCTTGAGATGTTTAAATACATTTTACCATCAATTATCGTATTGATTACATCATTACTATTGGTTCGGTGGTTTTTAAAAAATGATGCCGATAGAAGAAAACAGGAATTTCTTCTATCCAAACATAAAGATAATCTGCCCACAAGGCTACATGCATATGAAAGACTTACCTTATTTCTGGAAAGAATTAGTGCTGAATCCATCGTCATCAGAGAGCAGTCTGAATCCGCCACCTGTAAGCAATTTCAGGCGAAGCTGTTAGCTGCCATAAGAACTGAATACGAGCACAATATTGCTATGCAGGTGTACCTGCCATCTAACACCTGGAATCTCATCAAAAGTGCAAAAGAAGAAATGGTTCGGTTGGTAAATGTCTCTGCAGGAATGGTTAAACCGGAAGCCCCATCCATTGCATTGGGAAAAACAATGTTGGAACAGTATCAGAATACAACTTCGTATCATTTTAAAAAAGCATTGGATGCACTTAAAAATGATGTGCAATCCTTTTACAATTAAATTAATGATACCTGTAGTATGCTTCATTTTACTTAACGGCAGATGATTAAACCTTTGACAGAATAAATACAAAAATTAGTGGAAAAGAATAATTCAAATCAACATTTCACCACCGGTCTTCAATCAAAGTCTGACGGTTTACCCGACATTAGAAAGATTTTTCAGATAGCTATTAATAACTGGTATCTTTTTGTCATCTCATTTCCTTTATTTTTTGGAGGCCTGTTTCTATACCACAGATATACACTTAATATCTATAAAGGAACAGTTACTGTAATGCTAAAAAGTGATGAACCTAAAAGCATTTCAAGAACTGATCTTATTGAGGGGTTTGGCTTGTCTCCTGAGATAAAAAGTCTTGAAAATCAAACCATCATCTTAAGATCGAAAAAAGTTGTTAAAAGAGCCATCGACAGGTTAGACTTTGGTATTGATATATACAGTAATGGCTTATTTAAAGATTCTGATATGTATGGTAAGAGTCCGTTTAAAATCGTTATGGACTCCTCTCACGTTCAACTAGTCAATACCCCTATTTATATTAAACCTCTGGGTCATAACAAAGTATCGGTATTCATTGAAACTGACAATGGGCTTTTACATACCTATAGTAATGAGGAAAATAAAGGTGGTAGCGGATCTATTGCGTTTAATAAGACTGTAAATTGGGGAGATGAAATTCAAACACCGTTTTGTAAATTCAGACTATTATCCAATAATGGCGATTACAACCCGGAAGTTGAATATTATTTCTATTTCAGATCTCATAGTTGGCTTGCAGAAACATACCGAAGAAATATAAATGTAACTCCCTACAAAGAAGGTAGTTCTATTATATACATCTCAACTAACGGATCAAACACTACTAAAATTATTCGCTTTTTAAACACTTTGAGTCAGGTGTATCTCGAACAAAGTTTGGAACGCAAAAATGATATTGCGTCCAGAACCATCAGTTTTATTGAAACACAACTGCAACAAGTTGCCGATTCGCTTAACAATGCACAAGAGAAACTGATGAACTTTAAACGTACAAATATTCTTAGCGCACCAAGTGAAATGTCTGTTAGAATGGCCGATCAGTATTTTGAATACGAGAAAAATATTAATTTGCTATCAATAAAGGAAAGCTATTTTAAAAATCTGGAGCATCATTTACTCAACGACTCAATTAGTGAAGATTATCTACTTCCTGCTTTTTCTAAGGATGCCAATAGTTTTATCTCCACTATTGTTACTGAAATGCTGTCATTGATTAATGAACGCTCCATACTACTTACACAAACCTCAAAAGACAATCCTTACCTGCAAGAACTGTATAACAGAATTGAGGTAAGTAAAAATAATTTATTACTAGCCATCGATAAACTCATCAAGAATATTGATATCGAGAAAGGTAAAATGATATCGCAGAAAAATCAACTGGCCGGAAAAATGAATCAGCTTCCTGATGTGGAGCGTAAATATCTGAATATTGAAAGAGATTACAAGCTTAACGATGCCATATATACTTTTTTATTACAGAAATATTCAGAGACGCAAATCACCAAAGCCTCTAATGCTCCTGATAATGAAATTATTGATGAAGCCACTATCACTGGTATTGTTTCTCCTAACCGACAAAAAAACACCAGGCAGGCTTTATTATTTGCATTGGCTTTTCCTATAGCTATTATTGTTTTAAAGGAATACTTGAATAACAAAATACAAGATAAGGATGATATCACATCTCTGGCTCAGGGAGTTCCTGTGATTGGCTATATTTCACAATATAAAGGTGAGCATAACAATGTGATACACGAAGAGCCACTATCAAATATCTCAGAGTCGTTCAGAGCATTGAGAACGAAGTTAAAATTTATGTGCCCTCCGGATCAAAAACAAATAATTACCATTACATCAACCAACTCCGGTGAAGGGAAAACATTCTGTGCCTTAAACCTAGCTGCTGCATTTGCCATATCAGGTAAAAAAACAGTATTAGTTGGTTTTGACTTGCGTAAACCAAGACTTACAGAAATCTTCAAACATCAGAATCACAATGGATTATCTAATTACCTGATTGGGCAGGCCAATTTAAATAACATTATCTATACAGGTGAAATGGAAAATCTGTATATTATTCCATCAGGAGCAATTCCTCCAAATCCATCAGAATTAATTGCCAATGAACGAGCTCATGAATTATTTAAAGAACTCACCGTTCATTTTGATTTAATTATTATTGACTCTCCTCCTATTGGTGTAGTTGCGGATTCAAGAGTACTAATGGATTATAGTAATTGTCATTTATACGTTGTCAGATCTGGTAAAACCAATAAAGAACACTTCAAACACACCATTCAGAACTTGATGAGTGAAAAAGTAGATAATCTGGGATTTATATTTAACGACATTCCTTCATCCATGGGAGGATATAATTATTATACCTACCGCTATTATTCCGAAACTTAAAATCGAAGAACATTACAGATTTTAAGCAGAAAAAACAGATTGCACTATTATAGAATTGAGTTAAATACAAATATGATCATACAAGAAGATTTTTCATTAAAAAATTACAATACTTTTCACTTTGATGTTTCTACCAAATACTTTGCGGCTCCCAATAATCAGGATGAATTGATAGAACTTTTAAAGAGTAATATCTGTAAAAACAACGATTACCTGATTTTAGGTGGAGGAAGTAATATCTTATTTAAGGATAACTTTAACGGACTGATTATAAGACCAGATATTAATTTCATCTCTGTACTGGAATCATCTGAAAACAGTATTTGGGTGGAAGCCGGATCAGGCATTGAATGGGATCATTTTGTGGAATGGTGCGTTACCAACAACTATTTCGGCATTGAAAACCTATCCTTGATTCCCGGAAGTGTGGGTGCCTGTCCGGTTCAGAACATTGGAGCCTATGGGGTCGAAGTAAAAGACGTAATCACTCAGGTAAATGGGATTTATTTAGATACCCTGGAAGCCTTTAGTTTAAAAAATGAAGAATGCCATTTTGATTATAGAAACAGCATTTTCAAAGAAAATCTTAAAGGAAAAATCATTATAACATCTGTGGTTTTCGAATTAAAAAAACAAGCGAAATTAAATCTGAGATATGGAGATGTAATGCAAAAAGTCCATGAATTAGGAGAAATCAATTTACAGAATATTCGCAAGGCTATTATTCAAATCAGAGAAGCAAAACTACCGGATCCGGAACTCACAGGTAATGTAGGAAGTTTTTTCAAAAACCCTGTGTTGGGAAATGATATGGCACAAAAAATATTATCCCAATACCCGGATGCTCCACATTACATTGTAGACGAAAATTACATTAAAATTCCTGCAGGATGGCTGATCGAAAAATGTGATTGGAAAGGTAAGTCTCTCGGGAATGTGGCTGTTCACGAGAATCAGGCCTTGGTACTTATTAATAAAACAGGTAGCGCCACCGGAAAGGAAATCCTGAAATTGGCTGATCTAATTGAAAAATCTGTTCTTGATAAATTCGGAATTCAATTGGAAAAAGAAGTCAATGTGATTTAATAAAAATCATTGATTCAAATCAGGTTTACTTTTATCGCAATATAAAAGAAACAAAACTATATTATTTATATATCTAATATTCAAATTAAATTAAATTACACATGAATTTTAAAACAACCTTTTTACTAATCTCTTCCATGACTTTATTGTTATTCGCATGTAAGGAAGAAACAAATTTACCAGTAGCCTCTTTCTCTGTTGATAAAACCACAGTAAAAGTGGGCGAAAATGTCAATTTCACAAACGCTTCTGTTGATGCAGTAAGTTATATATGGAACTTTGGCGACGGAAAAGCAACTACGACAAATGAAAATCCAACCTATGCATTTGATGAAATAGGAACTTACACAGTAACACTAAAAGCTTTAAATGAAGATGGATCAAATGAAACCTCAACGGATATTGAAGTTATTGAAGACGCAAGAATTATTCCAGGAATAAGTTTAGATCAATATCATATATACCAAAGCTGGTCCGATATCAAAAGTATTATTTCTGATGATTACCAGATTTTACCTGAATACCGTCGTGAACTTGATGCAAACACTTATGCGCATTATGTTTGGGTAGAAAGCCAACAAATTGGGTTATATTTTGTGTCATCTACAGAAACATTGCAAAAAACAGATTATCTCTTATGGGAATTTTGTGTCGGAACATATAAGGGAAAAACAGAAAGTAAGCTTGGTATTGGTAATACAGGAGAAGATATCACTAATGAATTTGGAGAACCAATCGATGGAGTTGTAGAGTATATGGATTATGAAGACAATCCTTATTATAGTTATGGATATGATCAAGAAGGAATCTATTTCTATGTACAATATAATAAGGTGTTTGAAATAGATATTGTCCCAGGCGCCAACACTCCTACGATCTCAAAAGAATCATTTAATAAACTCAGACAGTCTGTTAGAAAACTTAATAAGTAATAGATTAAATATCTACTTATACCAATTTCACTATTAGGTTAGCGTTAAATAATAATAGAATTATAACGCTAATATCATGGTGATATTGGTATTATAACTTAACACATGATCATCTGTAGTTGAAGCAATTCATATATTTTACAAAACCGTTCTACATATATCTAATTTATATTGAACGGTTTTTTTCATTATTATTAATTAGTGTTCGTCTATAAAGCCTAAACACCAGACTTTATGGACAGGCACTAATTATGATGTAAACAAAACACTTACATTTTTTCAGGACTTCACAACTCTCTCCCCGACTGAAAACAGCTCTCGTTATTTTAACATGAAATATGTAGCTAACAAACCTCATATACCTGAAACCCGAAACGGTTCTCTATAGACATGCTGCAAATCAGAACCGTTCCCTAAACCCCATCATGCACATATCCTGCATATTATGATTTCCAGGATGAAGAACAAAAAATTATCCGAACTAGTAAACTCTCTCCAGAGTCAAAATATTAATAACCTGAGTTCGATTAAAATTAGCGAGCTCAAAATTCAGTAAATGATTGATTTACAATATAAATTTTTGAGACATAGCGAGCTATGGTGATAAAATTTAGAGCCGTAAATCGATTATTTAATGAAAAGCTATGAATT
>JBNKRV010000134.1:0-2403 GCA_050296935.1 Marinilabiliaceae bacterium
ACTCACATTATTGCCTTTTTTATTGAACTCGAACACAAAAGTACAGTGACGGTTTTTTCCAACTGTTATAGTAAGTTTATCTTTGCCTTCCCATTTGTATACCGTAGAATATAATTCAAATGATGTAGTTGGAAAAGAAAGCTCTTGCTCTTCACTTTCCCCAGGATCATCGTCTGCAATTAACAAAGCTTCTGTTCCCTTGGGGAATTCTTCTATTAGTTTATAGGCAGCTTGCTTTATTGTACTATTTTCATAGGTTCTATTCACAACAAAACGATTATTTACATCACTTGGAATTCCAACAATACCTTCATTATTTGGCTTTCCTTTTTTATAATAATAATTAAAACCTTTATAATATAACGCCATTACATTAGGAAAACACCAAATAGAACAAGTCATTGGATCCATCTCATAATCATAGTATGCAATTGTATCTCCTTTTTTCATTAAGCCTTCACAATAATCCTTATATCTAATGTAGTTTAATGATGATATTTCATAAATATTGACTAGCTTATAATCTGCTTTTATACCTGCTAAAAAAACTTTAAAGTCTCCTATTCCCCAAGAAGATAATGAATCTGTATTGTCTGAATAACACATTACAGGCACAGTAAACATATCATTGGCAACCTTTTTCCCATCGTTAAAATAAAAGTAATAGAACTTTGAAAACTCTTTAGCCTCATTAAAATCATATTCAAACATTGAATATTTAGGTCTAATTGTATCTTTTTCATAATGATAACAAACCCATGTTTCGCTATTATCTTTCAAAAATGCAATACTATCAAACTTATTTAAGCTTAAATAACTATCATAAACTTCTAGTGGTGACTTTTCTTTTATATCAACTTTCTTTTTTGCATGAAAGTTACATCCCAATAAAGTAATTATTAAAATAAAATAAATATTCTTTTTCATTCTAAGGTATTTTAGTTACGTAATAATTCGATTTAAAGATCAATACCGAATCATTACACATATCAGTTGTATGAACAATATCCTTTCTCAAAGGGAGATACAACATCATTCCAATATTTTACACTGACATTATTGCCTTGCTTATTGAACTCGAAAACAAAAGTACAGTTACTATTCTTCCCAACCCTTATTGTTAATTTATCTTGTCCTTCCCATTTGTATACCGTAGAATATAATTCAAATGATGTAGTTGGAAAAGAAAGCTCTTGCTCTGCACTTTCCCCTGGATCATCGTCTGCAATTAATAAAGCTTCTGTTCCCTTTGGGAATTCTTCCATTAGCTTGTAAGCGGCCTCTTTTATTGAACAATTTTCATAGGTTCTATTAACAATAAAGCGACTATTTACATTACTTGGCATTCCAATAATCTCCTTATTATTAGGTACCCCTTTCTTAAAATACCAATAATAACCATAATTATCTATAACAAGATAATTAGGAAAACACCATATAGAACCTCCCAATGGTATATCTTCCACATATGGTATAGTATCACCTTGTTCAATTAACAAATCCCAATATTGAGAATAATACATACCATTTTCACCATGTACTTTATAAATTGGGTTTAAAGATGAATATGCAGAATCTTTTACAATATTATTCAAAGTCGCTTGAGCAAATTTATTAAGGTTAGCAATATTAACTATACTAACATCAATTGGCATCTTATATATGCTTGAAATGATTGTGTCATTTGATATCCTAAAATAAAAATATTCTCTAAATTCATCAGCCCATTTTTTATCTCTTAGAAAATTAGGATAATACTCGCCGTCCTCTACATACTTATAACATATCCAATCTCCATTTAAATCATCTAGAAATCTTTCTTTATCGAAAACACTATCTTTTGAGTAACTTAGATATTCCTCTAATCGTGTCTTTTCTTTATTTTCATTTTCCTTTCTCTTATTTTCACTTCTCGAACAGGAGGATAATAACACAAGTACTATGAATGTTATTAATGTTTGTTTCATCTTAAGGTATTTTAGTTGCGTAATAATTCGATTTAAATATGGTCATTCTTCTTTGCGCTTGAAATTTGACAACTAAAAAGAATTACGGATACTAAAAGCAATACGTTTTTCATAATCAAAACCCTTTCTTTAAGATCTAGCTAAATCTCATTTTTATCAAGTTTTAACCCTATAATTACAATTACTAATTTTAATATTGCTTGTTGTAGAAGGGTTGCAAAGGATTTTGTGAACAACATTAATAACCTTCATATCCTTCTTCAAAGGGAAATACAACATCGTTCCAATACTTAATACTCACATTATTGCCTTTTTTATTGAACTCGAACACAAAAGTACAGTGACGGTTTTTTCCAACTGTTATAGTAAGTTTATCTTTGCCTTCCCATTTGTATACCGTAGAATATAATTCAAATGATGTAGTTGGAAAAGAAAG
>JBNKRV010000135.1:0-38701 GCA_050296935.1 Marinilabiliaceae bacterium
TGACATTCATAGCTTTTCAGTAAATAATCGATTTACGGCTCTGAATTTTATCACCATAGCTCGCTATGTCTCAAAAATTTATATTGTAAATCAATCATTTACTGAAATTTGAGCTCGCTAATTTTAATCGAACTCAGGTTATTACATTACAGAATAAATACGGACTAAATTCGATTATAATCAAATTTGATTTGAAAATAATTCGAAATTACATTTGTAATTAAATGGATTGTGATAGCCTGTTGTATACTTATATTTCTACTTCATGGGGTAGGTAAAACAGAATGAATAATTACAATATAAGTTTACAGGCATTAATTGTGCTCAAAAAATTATCTGTGGAAATTAAGAAGCGGTTATAATCCCGTCGAGCTTCAGGTATGAATCGCCTTTCGCGAAAGTCAGGAAACCAAAATGAGCAATAGTTTATTTGTAGATCTCCAATATCCGACAAGTATTTATCAGTAAAGTTTTACCCGGATTCGTAAGGTGGTTATATATTGAAAAATCAAACTTCTAACTAATTGATATGGTGTGAAGAGTAAATTATTAATTTGAAATATAGAATCTATTGTACCCTGAAATTATTTCAAAAAAGGCACTTCGTAGCTTCAGCTCAACGAAACAGTGTTATGTAATGCATCGTTGTGAAGAGTTGTTTTGTGACAATACAAACTGGTTTTCAATAATAAGAAAACTAGCCTGATTAATTAGCTTCGCTGATCTTTGATTCATGAATTATCGTTATAAGTCCTTCAAATGTCTGCCAGGTTTGGGCAACCGTAATATTTTATTTTTGCGGAAAAGCGATCTGTTTTGATAGCATAAAATCTTAGGACGACCAAAGATGGCGGGCTGTTGAAGGTTGGAATAGAAATATTTGTGAATTACTCAGGCTAGATTGTTTTCCGGAGGTTATGTGTTTCCATGTTTGCTGAAATGACCTTATTGGAAAAGAATAGTCACACCGTTTATACAAAGTACAACAGCAAAAACTTCGTAAATAATTATCTTTTTGCATTTGTTTAAGATTCTGATGTTATCAAAAGTATTAACAATTCGCTTTATGTATTTGTTATGAGTCAGATCTGTTAATGCTCGAAATAGCCGATTTAAAATTTATTTAAGATATACAATATCAAATGTATGTAATATTTAATTCCCCGTTATTTTCAATGTTTTTTCAGAATTTTTGTTAATTAAGAATCGATATGTGTTAATTATTATTTATATTTATGTTCTGTTAAATTTGACTTAGCCCTTCAAAAATATGAATGAACACGAAAAGCTTCAGCGCTTATTAGAAATGATCATCTTTCTTTCAAGCGGATTAAGATATACTCGCCGGGAAATTGCCCAACGATTTGATATTGTAGAAAGAAGTGTATACCGATATATTAAAACATTCAGAAATGCAGGTTTTGTTATTCCATCGCCTAAAGATGGTAGGTATTATATAGACAAAAAAAGTCCCTATTTTAAAGAGATTGATGAACTCTTGCATTTTTCAAAAGAAGAGGCATTTATTTTACAGAAAGCTATACATAGTTTAAGTAATGAAAATGTATTAAAGCAAAATCTTATTAAAAAACTGTATTCCCTATACAATTCGGAAAGTGTGGCAGATACCATTACTAATATGGTGCAGTCTAATAATATACATCAATTGACTAAGGCTATTAATCAGAAAAAGAAAGTTGTGTTATGTGGATATCAATCAGCTAATAGTAAAGTGAAAAAGGATCGAGTGGTAGAGCCGTTTCAATTCACACCTAATTTTATAGCTACCTGGGCCTATGATGAGGATAGCAAGAGTTGTAAGGTATTTAAAAACACCCGGATTGAATCGGTTAAGATGTTGAGTGATCTGTGGGATAATTCAGCCTTGCATAAAACCTTGCCATTGGATGTTTTTAGAATTAGTTCTCATGAACAAATAGAAGTGAAATTAAGATTATCAATCAGAGCTTGCGAATTGTTAAAGGAGGAATACCCCTTATCGGAGCAGTATATTCAGCAGATTGATGAAAAAAGATTTGAATTTACAACTGAGGTCTGCACACTGGATGGAGTAGGTCGTTTTGTTATGGGCTTATGTCATGAAGTGGAAGTTGTTTATCCCCGTAAATTAAAGGATTTTATAAAAAATAAAGTAAATAATATTTTAACTGACACCAATTGGCAGTGAGAGTATTTTTATTTGCATTAGTGAGAATGAATTAGCTACTCAAAATAATGCCATATACAAGAGGAAGGAAGTAATTAATGATAAACAAGAATCTGAAATATGAGAATACATTTAAAAATTTCGTCAGATGGTTCGGTTATTCCGTTCGACCATCATCAAAAACTTACGGGAGTTATTCATAAGTGGATAGGCAAAGAAAATAGAGAACATGGCACTATTTCGTTGTATTCGTTTTCGCTTTTAGATGGTGGGAAAAAGAGCGTACGTGGTAATGGGTTGGTGTTTGAAAATGGTACGTCATTTTTTATTAGTGCCCATGATAATGAGTTAATTAAAACCATTGTTTTTGCAATACAGCAGGATGCCAGTATGTTTTGTGGATTAAAGGTGCAAGAGATCATCATTCAAGAAAATCCTGACTTAACTGAAAAAGACCAGTTTTTTGCGGCAAGCCCCATATTTGTAAAACGAAAAGTAGAAAACGACCGGATCAAACATTTCTCTTTTGATGAAGAGGAAACATCGGCTTTTTTAAAAGAGACCTTGCAAAGTAAAATGGCCAGAATAGGTTTGGTGGATGAAACCCTCGAAATAGCTTTTGATCAAAACTATCGCAAGGCCAAATGTAAGGTACTTACCTACAATGGGGTGAAGAACAAAGCGAATGTTTGTCCCATAATTATAAAGGCCAAACCAGAAACCAAGGTTTTTGCCTGGAATGTAGGAATTGGGAATAGCACCGGAATAGGTTTGGGAGCCATAAAGTAATAATCAAACCTTCGAGGTTTAAAAAACGGAAATCATGTTATACATCGTAAAATATACAGGCCCCTTTGGTTTTATAAAACCTTGGACGGCAGTTAGGGATGAAGAAACCTATAGTCAGCAGTTTTTAACACCATCCATAGTTGCTGGTATAGAAAGGAAATTATTTCCAGAATTATTGGAACGAAATAATGGTAGTGATAATGGTGAGATTAATAAGATAGTCGGACACCGATTAAGCTATTGTGGATTAACCTCACAACAGGAAAAGACATGGTCGAAAGGTGGAATAAGCATTAAAAAAGAAAAAGGAGTTTATAAAACCAACTTAGGAATAATCAATCGAGCAGTTATGCTGAATCCAGAATTGCATCTTGCATTTACCACAAAGCTTGATGCAGAAAATGCATTTATTCAGAATATCTGCCTTTGCAGAAATGAAGATATTCTTTTACCCACAAGTTTAACCGAAATGGACGAAGATGAATTCGAGCAAATTGATGGCTTTGAATTAGCATTTACTGATGAAACTAACGGATTTAAGGTCGGACATAATCGTTTTAAAGATACCACAGAAATGTTTGGGGAACTTAAAGTAATTGGTAATCCAATAAGAAGTTAACCATGACTGAATCGACAAAAATACTAGCGAAGAGTATAAACTATGGTGAAACAACATTATTAGATCATACCATACAAGTTGTTGAAGCGATTGAAAGGTTTAGCATCGGTTTTTTCTCAAAACAAGATATTAAGATTGCTAGAAATGGAGCTATTCTTCATGATCTAGGTAAAGCTCATCCATATTTTCAAAAAAGAATTCAGAACATTAATTCTGGCAGTATTAGCGAGGAAAGAAAGGATGCAATTATTCATAGGCACGAATTGTCGTCGTTAGGCTTCCTGCCCGCTTTTCCCAGAAGTGAATGGCCTTTTTTAATCGAAATGGTAGTTGCTCATCATAAATCTATCATTAAAGATTCTAAAGAAAGAGGAATACTTGATTTAGATGACAAATACAGACATTGGATAAAAAATCATCTTGAACAATGGGAGGATTGGAGTATCTATGGAATAGAAGTATTAAATCATTTTGGCATTCCTGTTAAGCGAATAACCATAGAAGAGGCAACAGATGCATTAAATTACACAGTTAGTTATTGTGAAAAAAAGGGAAAAGGATGGTCTAGATTAAGGGGTTTGTTAATGGCTGCTGATCACTTTGCATCAGCATTTGGGAATAAAACAAGTAACAATCTTGAGAAACTATTTGAAGTGCCTAACCTAGATTTTTATTTTGATGAGAAAAGAAGGAGTAACCTGTTCCCTCTTTCACAAATTGAAACAAATATTTCAAAACAACACACTTTAGTTGTTGCTCCAACAGGGGCAGGAAAAACCGATTTTCTTTTAAAAAGGTGTAAGGGGAGAATTTTCTACACACTTCCTTTTCAAGCTTCAATTAATGCAATGTGGGAACGCTTTAAAAATACAATCTCCAACAAAGACATCAGATTATTGCATGCAACTTCTAAAATTGTAGTAGGGAAAAGAATTGAAGAACGAATGATTCAACCACTTGTAGGTTCATCAGTAAAAGTGCTCACCCCGCACCAATTAGCTGGAATTATTTTTGGAATATCAGGTTACGAAAGTGTAATGCTTGATTTGGAAGGTTGTGATATTATTTTGGATGAAATACATACCTATTCAGACTATTCTAAAGCAATGGTTTTAGAAATTGTAAAAACATTGATTAGACTAAACTGTAGAATACATATTGGAACGGCTACAATGCCCACTCTTCTATACTCTGAATTAGTTAAGATATTAGGTGGTAAAGAGAAGGTATATGAAGTTAGCCTGCAAGATGGATTGCTTAAAGATTTTAACAGACATGAGATATTTAAAGAGGAAAGCCCTGATTGCTTAATCCCAATTTTAAATATAGCAGTGCTCAACAATGAAAAGGTATTGGTTATTTTCAATACTATTAATCAAGCACAAGATGCATTTAAAGAAATAGAAAAAGAATTCCCTGAAATCCCCAAAATACTAATTCATAGTCGTTTTAAACGGGGAGATCGTGTTGCATTAGAAACTAAGCTAAAAACGGAATTTAATGGTGATCAAAGTCATCAGTTTGGGGATGGATTAAACCCATGTATTGTTGTTTCAACTCAGGTTGTTGAAGTTAGTCTTGATATTAGTTTTGATAGAATGATTACACAATGTGCTCCTCTTGATAGTTTGATTCAACGATTTGGTCGTGTTAATAGGAAAAGGACAGACGAAACGATAGGGAAATATAAACCCATTCATATTGTTGCACCCCAAAAAATGGCTCTTCCCTATAAAATGGATGTTCTCAAAAAAAGCTTCGATCAATTACCTGAGAATGGATCAGTTTTGCAAGAAAATGAACTTCAGGAAAAGATTGATGCTGTTTACTCAGAATTTGATTTAAAAGAGATTGATCTTCATTTAATTTATAAGAATGAAGCCTATACGTTAAAAGAGCTTACAAGTAATAAAAAAGCTGTTTTGGTTGAAGCACTTGAAATTGAAAGTGCCTCATGTATTCTAGAAGAAGATAGAGATAAATATTTAGCTGCAACGTGGGAAGATCGAGTTTATATGGAAATACCCATCAATTGGAAAACAATCGCTCGACATCGAAATAAATACGAGCAATTGCAAGTTGGATCAAATCCGTTTGTAGTGCCTCAAAAATCAGATGATTACGAATTATATGGATTGCAGTTAGTTGAACACGATAATTTTTTATAGATATGTATACAAGCTATATAGGAAGAAAGTTTTTAAAACTATTCAACGAAAAGAACAAAACAAATTATTCCGCAGAAGATTTCTTTACAGAAATTCAGTTCCCAATATTTTTTGATGATAAAAAACATATGATGCATGTGCATGGCTCAACATTTTTTCAATCAATAAATGATGAAGATATTAATAAAGCAGGGGGTGAGCCATTAGCTAGACTGAACAGATTAAAGAAGGATATAAATGATGGTAAAATTAGTGGATCAACATATGTAGGTTATGCTGCGGGGAAAGTTGATGCAGTAACATCTGGCCAAGTATCCAGTTTAAGATCTTTTATCGATAAAGAGGAAGTATATTCTTCATGGATAGGACAGGGCTTTGCTATTGGATTAAAAGGTGGTTTGCTTTTTGTTGATGACGAAGCTTTATATTGGAGGATTTTTATTGGTTGGAAATTATATCGAAAATACCTGAGTCAAACGCCTAACCTAAAGGCAAGACAAATAGAAACTTGGAATGGACATTGGTTATTCTATTGCTCCAGGTTTAGTGCAATCGAAGAAATAGATGTTGATGAATTTAATATAGATATCGACACTAGTGAAACAGGAATAATTCCGATACCCACGCTATCTTGGTTTAAGGTAATGCTTTCATTTACCGCGATTCTAGGCTCACGTTCTATAGTGGGGAATGCATTTGTTGCTTCAAAAGTTAATTCATCCTTTGGGTTTATTAATTTGATTTTACCTGAGATTAAGAAATTTTATGAATTAAGGGATAAAATATTTATGTCTGAAGATTCAACCATCCTTAAAGAGGAAGAGATTGAAGAATTGTCAACCTTTTACAATTTTAAAGATGCTTGTAAATCTGGCACTATTGGATTAAAAGCTATTGAGCCAGCAAAGCTTCGACAGTTTATGCCCAAAGGATCAGTTCAATATGCCCAGGGAAAAGAATTTCAGTTTAATAATGAAGAATCATACAAACAATATCAACTGTATAAAATATGGATAATTGCTATGCTTAACAAAACGGAATTATTAAAAACGGCTGCTGACATTGCCGAAATTCTTGTTGAAATTGAAAGTCAACAAGAAGGTTCTAGTAGAGGAACAAAAAAAACGTCACAAGAGAGCAAGGGATTTTTAGAAATTAAGACAATGAAAGCATTTATTGATGGTTTAACGACGTTAATTGATAAATCAGATAAGAAAACAGAAATCAAAAACTGCTTAGATGAAGTTTTGAAGATGCCTGTGGATTCTTTCCCATTATTTATGGCATTAATAAGATTTGAATATAGTTACAAAACAAAATAATAAACAATATCATGAAAAATTCACCCTTCATTTATTTACGAGGTCTTCGGCATGCAGAACACACCGTGTTTGGAGTATCTAATGGTCAAAAGTTTTACAGAGATGTTCAGTTTAACAGAGATATGGCATACTCTAGTGGACAACAAGTAAAAAGGTCAGTAATAGAAGCTCTCGAATTGCCTTTTGCCGCAATTACATTTAATTGGGAAATTGATAAAAAAGGAAAAGCTGGAATGAAAGAGCCACACTCACCATGCGACCCTTCATTTACTGATCAACTTCTTGGTGGATATATGAAAGCCCAGTCAGATTCCTATACAGTTAAAAGAAGAAGCCCATTATCCATTTCTGCAATGCGCCCATTACATCCATTATTGGGAGGTTTAGAAAGAGAAACAGAGCCTGTTGTATTTGATCGATCAAGCAAACCTGAAGCTCACAAAGTGGTTGTGTCCAGGTTAGATGAAAAAGGAAAAAGGCAAGAAATCCCACAAGAAGAACTTGAGGAATGGTTAGTAAGCAATCAACGCAACTTAGGGCCTAAATATTATAATGGAAACGGCCAATCTCGCGCATCAGGGCTTTTTGTTTATGACATTGCAATTGATTTAAGAACTCTTTTTACTGTATCCACGAATAAACTTGAACCAGAACTTTTTCCTGAAATAGAGAAAAAGCTAAAAGAGAATGGTTGGATAGAAGGAGAAAATATTTTTGGAAAATGTCTTGTTTGCCCTAAAGAAAAAAGAGAAGAGATTATTCCAGCTCTTGCTAATGCATTAATTAATTGGCGTATTACTTCAAATCAGTCTCGAACATTTAGTTTAATGGAAACTGTTGCTATTGCAATTAGTGACAATGCAAACCAAATTGCTTATGCTATTCGAGGTGAATTACGTGAAGATACCGAACGTCCACAAGCAACTCCAAGAATAGACGAAACAGCAAAAGCTGATTTTTATATTACACCTATTGCTTCAAGTTTTATTGCAGGATCAATAGGAAGTGCTGACGCCCTCGACAAAGCCCAACAAGCCCTGGTTGATCAAATGCTGGCATTCGATTACGAAAATCAATTAAATTAATATTTTATCCCCTCAAGGTTTTTTAAACCTTGAGGGTTCGAATTAAAAATATCAACCTATGGACAATCCTCCCTTCACGTTACAATCTCGAAAATTTTATCACATTTATAATCGTTGTATTAATGGATGTCCCATATTTACGAGTTCTTCAAATCATGAGCATTTATTAAGACTTTACGATAATTGTATCAATCAACAATTCTCAAACCCATTTAGTGCCTGTTCCACAGTATTTAACAAGCAGTATCAACGAACACGTAGTTTATTTGAGCATTCTTTAAGAAGGAAGTTGATTGACTCACAAGAATATCTCAGAAGGGTAATCCACTATATTCATAATAATCCGGTGCATCACCGATTTTGTGAGAGTTTCATCGAATATGGCTGGTCATCTTACTTTACCTGCTTATCCGAAAAAGACACCATACTGAAGAGAGAAGAAGTGCGAAGTTGGTTTGACGGTTTAAATCACCTTAAACAGTATCATATCTAAAATAAGCCAGTAATTGATCTTACTTATTGGTTCATAAATTAAGTCTTATGCACATTACAGGAACTCATTTTAATTACTATTTGGTTTGCAAACGCAAGCTCTGGTTATTTGCCAACGGAGTAAATATGGAGCATACCAGTGATCTGGTATACGAGGGCAGTGTAATACATGAAAATAGCTATCCGCAAAGAGCTGAGAAATACAAAGAAATTGAGCTGGATGGTATTAAGGTAGATTATTATGACCCTGTTAAAAAGCAGATACATGAGATAAAGAAATCGCGCAAAGAGCATGAATCGCACGTTTGGCAATTAAAATATTATATCTATAAAATGGAGTGCGCAGGTTTAGCAGGTGTTTCCGGAAGATTAGAATATCCTAAGGAAAGACAAATAGAAGATGTGTTTTTGAGTGAGCCTGACAGAGCATATATTAAGGAAGTTGAAATTAGTATTAATGAGATAATACATCATTCAACATGTCCGGATAGAATCGATCACCGGAAATGCAAAAAATGTTCATACTACGATTTTTGTTACAGTGGCGAAGAAGATTAGATATTATTGATCCAATGGAATAGAGCTATGAATAACAACTCACCAATTAATTTATGAAGAAAACCTATTACCTGTTTAACCCGGGACGTTTGAGTCGTAAAGATAATACGCTCAAGTTTACGCCATACGACGCAGAGGGACATGAAGAAAAACCACGGTATCTTCCTGTGGAAAATGTAGACGAGTTATACTCTTTTGGAGCTTTAGATGCTAATTCGTCGCTGTTGAATTTCTTAGGGCAGCAGCAAGTCCCTATTCATTTTTTTGATTATTATGAAAATTATACCGGATCGTTTATGCCCCGTGAAGCACTGATTAGCGGTAAAGTATTAATGGCTCAGGCTCGTATGCATGATCATACAGAAAAAAGACTGAATTTAGCTAAATTAATATTGGAGGGGGCGTCGCATAATATGATTCAGAACTTAAAATATTATGATCGCCGAGGTAAGGATTTACAGCCGCTTATTGAAATCATAAAAGGCTATGTTGAGCGATTCAAAACCGTAAAGGCCATTGATGAACTAATGGGTATAGAAGGTAATATCCGCAAAACGTACTATGAAGGTTTTGAATTGATTATTAATGATTT
The DNA here is from genome assembly GCA_050296935.1 of Marinilabiliaceae bacterium. Lineage (GTDB taxonomy): Bacteria > Bacteroidota > Bacteroidia > Bacteroidales > Marinilabiliaceae > Saccharicrinis. The sequence continues at coordinate 9,793 of JBNKRV010000135.1, forward strand.
TAGTATGAGTGGACGATCTATGCGACCTCCTGTGAATGAAGTGAATGCACTCATATCGTTTGGTAATATGATGTGTTACAGTCAATGTTTACGAGCAATACACCAAACACAATTAAATCCGGTAATCCCTTTTTTGCACTCACCCGGCGAACGACGATTTTCTTTGTCTCTTGATATAGCAGAAGTTTTTAAGCCCATATTGGTGGATAGAGTCATTTTTAAAGTTCTGAATAAAAAAATGTTGGGGGAATCGGATTTTGAAAGCTCCATAAATAAAATTGTTTTAAAAAAGGGAGGTAAAAAAACATTTGTTCAGGCATTTGAAAATCGCTTATCAGAAACCATTGAGCATCGTACACTTAAGCGTTCGGTAAGCTATAAGCATTTAATAAAGTTAGAGTGTTATAAAATGGTGAAACATATATTAGATATTGACCCCTATAAGCCCCTAAAAATGTGGTGGTGATTTAAAGTTTATATATCTGGTATTATAATAAAATAATTAAAACCAATACGATGTATATAGTGTTAATGTATGATATAGGCGAAAAGCGTGTAGGAAAGATGCTTAAGCTTTGTAGGCGTTATTTGAGTTGGATACAAAATTCAGTTTTTGAAGGAGAGATATCCGAAGGAAGATTAGAAGCGCTAAAAGGAGAAGCCAATTTAATAATGGAAGAGAAGGATAGTTTAATTATTTTTAAGGCTCGAAACAACAAATGGCTAGACAAGGAAATTGTGGGAGAGGAGAGAGCCAAGACGGATAATTTTTTGTAAGGAAATTGTCGAACGTATTTTATTTGCATTTACTTAAACTTAAAACATGACTTATAATAAAGGAAATGGTCTTTGACGTATTGAAAATGAGTTAAGTATGCTATGTTGTCGTAGATAGGTGTTTTTTTTACTACTTGGCATCGACAACATTTAATCTATTTTAGCACAAATAATCTTTGTGAAAACCCTATTTATAGGGTATTTTTATGCCGCTTTTTAACGGCTCTTAATCGCACCATACTGGAATTGAAATTATTATGATGCAGCCCCGGAGGCGGTATTGAAAGCCACTCTTAATCGCACCATACTGGAATTGAAATACGAATCGTTGTTGGATGGACTAAAACGATGTGACTCTTAATCGCACCATACTGGAATTGAAATCGCGCCATTTCTACTTTTGAAAACCGCCTAAAAAAACTCTTAATCGCACCATACTGGAATTGAAATAAGGGCAACAAACCGAAGCCGGGGTTAATTTACCGCAACTCTTAATCGCACCATACTGGAATTGAAATAACGTATTTCCGGGATGGTTTAATTTCCTTGAAATTGCCTCTTAATCGCACCATACTGGAATTGAAATGATGAAGCACCGTATATTTTAGAGAGTAAAAAATTACTCTTAATCGCACCATACTGGAATTGAAATACAAAAGATAAAAGACCTCACGAAGCTAGAAACTCTACCTCTTAATCGCACCATACTGGAATTGAAATTGCAGTAGTTGTTTTCATCGTATATGCACTCACCGTTCCTCTTAATCGCACCATACTGGAATTGAAATTAAGGCCAAAGCGCCCCATAATAGGGATATACTTGTCCTCTTAATCGCACCATACTGGAATTGAAATTGGCTAAAGCGTTCGAGTTCGTTCTCAATTCTTTTCTCTCTTAATCGCACCATACTGGAATTGAAATCCAAGACTGTAAAGCGCTGCTTTTTGTAGTTTGAACCTCTTAATCGCACCATACTGGAATTGAAATCAAAGAGCCCCCCATCGAGTCCATAAGGATGTTTTCTCTTAATCGCACCATACTGGAATTGAAATAGGTGTACAGGACAGCACATTACGCTTTTGGTCTATGCTCTTAATCGCACCATACTGGAATTGAAATATTGTTAAACAACGAGCGTGTGATTTGAAAGGTAACTCTTAATCGCACCATACTGGAATTGAAATTACGAACTAAAATACTCACAATCAATTGGAACAAACTCTTAATCGCACCATACTGGAATTGAAATGGGGTTCGTGTCGCAGTACTCGAAATATTCACACGCCTCTTAATCGCACCATACTGGAATTGAAATATTGAATTAGGGCCGGTGGAAGGAGATAACGAGCCACTCTTAATCGCACCATACTGGAATTGAAATACAAATAAAACAAATAGCTCTAACTATGTAGATGGCTCTTAATCGCACCATACTGGAATTGAAATGATAGCGCCAAAACTGCGTTCATCCCTTCAACTCTACCTCTTAATCGCACCATACTGGAATTGAAATTTAGTTTACCTAATAGAATCGGAAACGAAAGATTTAACTCTTAATCGCACCATACTGGAATTGAAATTCATTATAGCGGTTTGGGACGATCCACCCCTGTAGGGCTCTTAATCGCACCATACTGGAATTGAAATAGTTGACTCACTGGCTAAAGGCGATCCCTTAAAATACCTCTTAATCGCACCATACTGGAATTGAAATAAAATTTACTAATATATATATGAAACAGCTGAGTATCTCTTAATCGCACCATACTGGAATTGAAATTCGAAAGAACAGAAGTTAATGACAAATAGCTCATTTACTCTTAATCGCACCATACTGGAATTGAAATTACGTAGGTTCCGTCATCTAGCCGAGCCCTATTAAACTCTTAATCGCACCATACTGGAATTGAAATCAAAGCACGTCAAAAAAAGTATACGAGGCGGCGTCCCTCTTAATCGCACCATACTGGAATTGAAATAAGGAAGTCCCAATAAAACACCTATCAAAAGATATAACCTCTTAATCGCACCATACTGGAATTGAAATTGGCTTTCATTGTCTCAATCTGCGCTTTCTTATGGCTCTTAATCGCACCATACTGGAATTGAAATACGATAAAGAAATCTTCAAAAGTTTCTTTAGTTCCTCTTAATCGCACCATACTGGAATTGAAATTGGATAAACTTGGATATTTTGCCTGAAGTATGGCAACTCTTAATCGCACCATACTGGAATTGAAATTTGATAATTCGGGAGCGTAAGCATTTGTCCAAAATGACTCTTAATCGCACCATACTGGAATTGAAATTCCATAAAAAATTATTATCTATCATCGTAGTTCTGAACTCTTAATCGCACCATACTGGAATTGAAATTCGTGTCAGGTTATAATCACCCGGCAATCCGGTTGCTCTTAATCGCACCATACTGGAATTGAAATCAAACAAACGCAGTTCAACAAACAAGTCTGTTTTAAACTCTTAATCGCACCATACTGGAATTGAAATAATTTCATTACGTGCGTTAACGCCTGGATTGGATGCCTCTTAATCGCACCATACTGGAATTGAAATCATATTATTTACAAGCGAAATAATACAGCCGATTGGCTCTTAATCGCACCATACTGGAATTGAAATTGTGTAAACGCCTCTACGGGCATCCTTAACAAGGTCTCTTAATCGCACCATAGTGGAATTGAAATTAATAGTAGGGTCATATATCCATTCGTTTGTACAACAATTTTTCTAAGGTTGATTACTGGCTGATGTACCGGGTATTAATGTTTCTAATGCTGTTGAGATGGGGCTTGTACAGGAAATTATGTGGATTGAAGACGGATGGTTTGTAGTAATGCCTGAGCGTTACTCAGGAGTATCACAACTAGAGGTGAGCAACGAATATATGGTGGGTAATTATGAGATAATTACAATGAGCTATAACTGCCAGACCATACAAAAATCTAGTCTATTTCAATTAAATGCAGATGGAAGTGTTAGAATGAAAACTAATGCGGAGTAAAAAGAAATAGGCAGTTAACCCATCAATCTTATTTTTAACACATAAAAAAGGATGCATTATTCTAGTTAAAACTAAATCATGCATCCTTATTTATACATTAATCTTTATATTAATTCATCCTGAATTCTATGTAGATGATATTAATATGTAGAACCTAAAACAAACCATACATCAGGATTGTCTACACTTGTAAATGTCAATACTGACGGATTTTCCTTGTCATCAATCTCTACATTATAAGGAGAGTTGTACGCAATAACATCTACAAAAACCTCAAGTTGTGTATACCATTTCCAATTAAAACCACCTGACACCTTTACAAAATTCATATAGTCAGGTTCTCCGACCACGCCTTCAAAAGCCATGTTATAATGAGCTCTGTATGGTAACGGGTAAGAATAAAATGATATCCCGTAATCGCCATACAACGGAAACACGTCACCCATCACAATTACATTACCAAGTTGCTCGCCCCACTGATCAGAATTGGCTTGATATGCTGCAGCCCAGGCATTATAAACAGTTTTGGAACAATTTGATTCATTAATTACATTCAAAAACCACGTTGCATCGTTTAATTTGATTGGTGGATTTATAATATCAAAATAAACACTGCCATCCTGAGAGATTAACCGACTCGTCTGTTTATTTAAAGTAAAGTCCTGATAAACTATTCCTGAGATCTCTATTGGCTCATAAAAAGAGATTCCTTCGTCTGTAATAATATAAGGTGTTGAAACAGTCACTACTTCTCCTCCTTCCATGTATTGAATAGTAAGGATTCTACCATCCTGCAAAACTTTACTAGTGAATTCATCCATGGTAAACGTTATAGATGCACCAGAAAGAAAATCTACATTCTCTTTCACTTTAGCTAAATAATCCTCAGCAGGCTCATTTAACTTAGTTAGTAACATTTTATTATCGGTTTTAATGCCTTTAATAGTAATGCTATCCTCATTTGCTGAGATGATTCGGAACTCATAATCTCCTCCCTTTGCATTATATTCAGAAGGAGTAGGTGTTGCAAAAATATGCATTAAGTTGTTATATGTATTAAAACTTAAAACAGGCCCACCATAACTAATAACATCATAAAGTGACATTGTTGGTTGTGAAAAATCCTCCATAGATTCGTACCAAACAGAAACACTATCATTCGCATTAAACTTAACTACATAAGTATATCCTCCATAGGCAAGATCCTTGTCCGGAAAATATTGTAATATCCATCCTTCTTCTGAATTTTTCAACAATGCGCTATATTCTTCAAGCGCTTCAGTTTTCCTTTCCGAAGCTGTCTGATCAAATATCATCTCAGTTTCCTGGTCACAGGAAACTGATAAAAATGATAACAGACAACAAAATATCCCTAAATATATATTTATTTTCATGTGCTTATAATTTGTTGTTATTTGCCACATGGAACTCCCATATAAACTTTAATCATACACCAATTAAAACTTACATGTTCGTTTCATTTATTAGCAATTTATTATTCAATGGTTATGTTATCAAAATCCTGCTCATACAAAACAGCAGCTCTTGTTTGAATGGCTTCTCGTAATTTATCAATATCAATATCCCAATCTTCCAACAGGTAATAAGAAATAATACTCATTTTTTGCTGAATGGTCTCTTTTCCACTTTCACCGGCTAATTCTAAAATGTTATTCCAGGAATCTTCGGTATTGGTGATATAATGAGCAATCAATTCCACAAAATCTTCATCAGCTTCTTTGCTGGAGTAATCACTAATAAATCCCGCTTTTAAAGACTCTCCTGATCCCCAGGCATCATTCCAGGAACCACCAACATAATCTGTAGCAGATATTTTATCAAAATCAGTAGTATAATCTATCGTTTGATGTAAAATATGTGAGAACTCATGGAAAATAGTCCTGAAATAATATGCATATAGTATATTAATGTTCGAAATATCCAGGTTATTAATATTATAGAGGGTTATTTTAAGTCCTCCTTCAGCAGTTCCTAATAGCATTGTACCATTATTCCTATATGCAGGAGAACCTACCATCATGATCATTTTAGGAAAATAAGCTTTTAAAAATCCATCAGGAGCCACCTCATCATAAGAGTCTAAACATAAATACTTAACTAAATTGGCCATTTTAACAGAATTTTCATATTGAGCCGGAACCAACTGATAATTCATATCCGTCTCTATATCTTCCATTTTATATTTAACACTTATGTTATAAGGCTCTACAAAAATCTTGTTAAGATATTTATCAAAGGCGTTTTCATTACCTTTATCAACCGTAATTACTGTGGTATTTGTATCTGGCGTATCCTCCTCTGAGCAGGCTGTAACGGTAATACACATGGCCGCAACAAAAAACCATTTTGAAATATTTTTAATTTTCATCTCATTTTATTTTTTACTTTCAAACTTATTAGATGAAACACTTTAATAAATTCAATTCCCATAAAAAACGGGGTGCCTTAAGCTAGTTGAAATATTGAATTTACGAGTATGTTACATCATTCTTTCATTTTTTAGTTATTTTCTTGGATTTGGCTCAATTCCAGCTGAAATAACATCCTGAGGTAATTGCATTGCTTTTCGCAAATCGTTTTTTGTCAAAACATCAATCACTTTAAAAGTACCATCAGACTGAACCTGAATACGAGGAACCTCAATGCCATAACGTTTGATATCAAACCAACGTAAACCTTCGTGTAATGTCAGTATTCTTCGACATTGTAATACGTAGTGAATTAAGTTTTCCTGCGCACCTGCATTTACCACAAAGGTAGGATTCAGGTGTTTTTTTGAATTCAGGGCCACTTCTGTTGAATAAGGCAGGTTATTATAAAACGTGTTGATATCCTCAAGTGTAGTTGTAGAACCGAAGAAGTTTTGAGTCCAGGTATTTAGGTCTGCCACTGCTTCATCATTCATACCCAACATAACTGCGGCCTCAGCTTTTACTAGCAAGGTCTCATCATAATTAAAATGAATTTGTACTGTTTTATAATAACCAATATTCGCCACAGGATCTGTATATTCAAACAAATAGGGTGACTTATATAAAAGTGTTTTATCCAAATTTGTTCCTGAATAAACCAAAGGTTTGAAATAATAATATGCTAATGATAGTCCGTTAGGTGCAAATGGTAATGGCGCAAATAATGTTTCTTCAGTAGCTAACCTGTCTGTATGATTAAACCTTGAACCATAAAAATAAGCACCAAAAATTAATCCTTGTGACGAATTAAAAGGAATAGCCAATAAATCGGATGGATCATTTATAAAAGCGTTGGTGATAGGATCCGGGCTACGAGGTAGCTCTCCTAAAGCCATCCAATTTCTAAGGAGAGATGCAGAATTATTTCCCAAAACTTCATCGGCATAATCATATGCTTTTTGCCAGTTTTGATAAAAAAGGTTAAAACGTGCAGCAAATGCATATGCAGCTTTACGTGTAAAATGGTATGATCCAATCTCATACATTTTATCATCAATAAGAGGAAGTGCCTCTTCAATGTCTGCATTTATCTTTTCATATACCTCTTTCACTGATCCTCTTTTATACTTTGGATCAAGAGTTGTTTCAGAGCTTTCCATATAAGGAATACCTAAATCAGAATCACTTGTATTTGGATTATAATGCTTACAAAAAACATTTACCAGAATAAAATGCGAATAGGCACGAGTTATTAAGGCTTCTCCTCTTTCCGCAGTCAACTCATCTTTCCCTATTTCGTTAATAGCAGCCAGTGCCTGGTTTGAGTGGGCTATTGCCCCGTAAGCACCCTCCCACACATTTTTAATGTCATCATTATCCTCTTCTGTTACATCCTGCCAATTTGCAAACTGTTCTAGAATACGATATGTATTTGGGTTCGATTCTCCGGTATCTTCAATGTTATCAGATGCTAATTCACAAGCAACGGCAAAACTTCCGGTTGGATAGGCTGAAACTAAAAGTTTCCGGATTTTAACCTGATTGTCGACCTGAGCTCTGTTATCGGGCGTTTCATCAAGATAACTATCACACGATGAGAAGAGCAGAGCCAACATTAATGTATATATAATATTAAATTTTTTCATCCGTCTTAAATTTGTTTTTTATTGTAACAAGTAACTATAAACTATTTCGTTACACTTGATTATCTTTCAATACCCTACAGTCCAAGCCTCACAGTAAATGTATATTGCTTTGGTACAGGAGCTGCTACACCACCTGAATTGAAGAATTCAGGATCTTGCCCGTTCAACTTATCATCAGAATAAATAAGGAATAAGTTAGTAGCTTGCAATTTAACTGAAAGATTGTTGATTTTTAATGCACTTGCTACAGATTTAGGAAAATCATATGATAAGCTTATGTCTTTCATGCGAATAAAATCTCCTTTTGCAATACGAGCCGACGAATAGTTGTAGGCATTGTAAGCAGTGGCCAGATCAAACGATCCATAATTTTGTTCTATTCTTTTAGTTGCAATTACCGGAACATCAGTATATTTCTCATCTCCAGGAGCTACCCAACGGTTTTTAAATTCGCGTGGTAATGCAGCAAGGTCAGAATATGAACTACTGAAAGCGGGATCAAGTCGAACAACATTTCCAAAAGAATAAGTCATAAACACATTCAATCGAATTCCTTTATAAGTAAAAGTGTTATTTAAACTTCCAATATCGGTTGGGTCAGCTGAACCTGAATACTCAAGAAAATCAAGATTTTCTCTTTCCTGGAAATAAATATCTGAAACCGTTGTTTCTCCATTTTGATTTTTAAATGTAGGTAGTCCCTCATCGTTCAGTCCCTCAAATGGGATAGAAAATATGGAACGTACAGCATATCCCTCTCTTGCAAATCCATTTCCGGTTACCAAATCAATAACTCTTGAAGTTGTCTCAAGTTTAGTTACTTCTGTTTTAACCTTTGAATATACAAAACTTGTCTGCCATTTAAAATCTTTTGTTTTAATATTAACAGAGGATAGAGATAGCTCTAAACCATTAGATTTCATAGTGGCAACATTACCGTATTTTGACACTTCACCACCTACACCCTGAGTATTTACAATACCAATCAAATCAAAGTTATCTCTTTCGTAAATATCAAAACTTGCATTTAACCTGTTGTTTAAAAAGCCCATTTCAAGTCCCAGGTTAAACTCGTGTTTCTTTTCATAAGTCAGTTCACTATTTTCAAGTGACTCTATATATAAAGCACTTTCCTTAACTCCTGCTGAAGGTCTCCATGGGTTTCTGCTATTTATATTTACAAGCGAGTTAGTTACATCATGAGGACCTCTGTCAGCCGTTAAACTGTATGATGCTTTTAGTGTTAAATGAGACATCACCGATTTCATGTTCTCAAAAAAGTTCTCTTCATCAACATTCCATGCTCCTGAAATATTCCAGGTTGGTAACCATCTTGCACTACGGGATTTTCCTAATTTATTAGAACCCTCATAACGCATAGTTCCATTAAGTGTATACTTGTGTTTGTATGAGTATGTTGCATTTCCGAAGAATGCTACATTACGATACCTTGAATTGGAAAGTCCAAAATATAGATTATTCTCTTCAACTCCTTTTTTGAATAATTCATAGTTATAAAAAGGAATCTCTCCCAGGGAGTACTGCATCCCCCAACCTGTAAAATTATTCTGCTTACGATCGGCATAGTTTAGCTCAGTACCTCCGTATAAATTTACAATATGAATACCATTATAAACATCTTTATACGAAGCTGTTGCTCTCATATCATATCCCAACATAGAATAATTTGTTCTCTTATAAATTCCACCCTGAGGAAGAACCGTAACCGGCAAAGCGTATGGATCATCAGGATCTGTATACAAATATGGGTTGTCATCCCTGATGGTTGTATTACCTATTGCTCTGTATGCTTCTGCCTGATTCGAAAACTCTGTAATAGTATGTTCCTGAGAAGTAGACTGGTACTTTAAGGCTCCTAAAGCCGATAATTCAAGCTTTGATATTGGTTCCCACTTAAGCTCAGACTGGAACTTAACATTAACAACATTTAAATCTAAATAGTTTTCGTTTAACTCCTTTATAATATTAAATGGAGCGTAATTACGAATATAGCTAGACTCAGGGTCAAGAGTTCTTGACGAATTTAATGAATAAGAGTATGGATTGATATCAAAATCCCTTTTTACCTCCCCGGTAACTATATCTTTACTTTGTGCTAACGTACCCGGAGCTTTTTGTTTACGGTATGATCCGTTGGTAATAATATTTAGCTTAAGGTTATCACGTACATTAAAACTTGTATTTAAATTGGCAGTATATCTATTTACCTTACTGTCTTTTGTCCATCCCGGATCAACAAGAGCACTGATAGATGCATAATACTTTGATTTATCTGATCCACTTGACATACTCACAGAGTGACTCTGCATTACGTTTTGGTTAAATAGTTCGTCAAACCAATCGGTATTACGGTATTCTGCTCTGCGTAAAAATCCGGCAATCGCTTCAGGTGTATTGTCTAAAACAAAATTACCATTCTCATCCAACTGGTTAAGTTGATTATACATCCTTCCATAAACACCACTTTCTCTGGCATTAGCAATATCTGCATAATTCAACCAACCGGCTTCTCTCATCTCTTCATAAACAGACATTTGTTCCTGAGAATTCATAATATTAAAATTACTATATGAAGGCGTAAGGCGATAAGTTAATTCTCCTGTATAATTAATAGTACTTACTCCTGCTTTACCCTTTTTGGTAGTAATTACAATCACACCCGCCATAGCGCGTGCACCATATATAGAAGTAGCAGATCCATCTCGTAATATTTCATAACTCTCAATATCATTGGCATTGATACCGGCAATAGCAGAACTGATTAATGTTTTTGCATCACCTGAAGAAAGATCATCAGAACTCATTTCTACAACGTCCTCCATAATTACACCATCAACTACCCAAAGAGGTTTTGAATTTCCGTAAATAGAAGTAGCTCCTCTCACTCTGATTTTTGGCGCTGTACCAAATGTACCTGATACGTTTTGCACAGAAACACCGGCTGCACGTCCTTCTAATGCCCTACTCACATCAGCAATACCCGCAAGCTTCACTTCCTCTGCATTCAATTTCTGACTAGCACCAGTAAATAACCTCTTATCCGTTGATACCATTCCTGTAACAACTACCTCATCTAAATCAGTAGCATCGGGCTTTAAAGCTATTTTTAATGATTCGCCTCCTTTTACAAAGAACTCTTGTGTTTGCATTCCTATAAAAGATATCACTAAAGTAGTTTCTCCATTCGGTAGCTTTAGCTCAAACTCTCCATTAATATCTGTCACAGCACCAGACTGTGTTCCTTTTATCCTGACTGTCACACCAGGTAACGGCATGCCTGTATCATCAGAAATTTTACCGGTAACAACACCTTGTTGTTGAGATTGACCAATATTTTGTTTTACAGGGGCTGGTTTAATAATGATGTAATCACTGTTTACTTCATAAGTCAAGTTTTCACCCTCCAGTAGCTCAGTCATTAAATCGTTAATTTCCAACTCATTGCCCGATAATTCAACTATCTTGTTTTTATTTAACCTACCATTATTATAAATAACAGTTAAACCGAGTTGACTTTCAATTTCTTCAAAAATCTGTTCTACATTCTGCCGTACCTTACTAATGTAGATGTTCTGCGCCGCAACAACGGTAGCATGCATTGACATGCACGATATCAACAAGATAAAAAAAACTGTAAAGGTTCGTTGGGGTACAAACCTTCCCATGTACCTGAAAATCCTTGTCTCAGGTAGAAATGCATTAGATTTCTTCATTGGCTTTAAAAATTTATATATTTATTGATTGGTATTTTTTTCCCATACAAGAATGTCTGATTCCTGCAACTCAAAATTTAAGTTTGTTGTTTTCCCTAAAACTCCCATGAAATATTTAAGACTCCGACTTTTCCTGGCCATACCTGTAAACCTCTGATTTGAAGCTCTTGTACTATTAAAATTAAATTTCACTCCATACCACTTCTCTAACCTAAGGGCAATATCTCGCAGAGCCATATCGTGGAACTCAAAAACACCATCTTTCCATGAAATGTATTTTTGAGCATCAACGTTTCTTATATGACCTGTATCTTCAGAATCATCATAAAATTGCTCTCCCGGTTTTATCTTATACTTTTTATTATTCTTATCAACTGTAACCTTTCCTTCCAGCAGGGTAACCGCTTTAGTCTTTTCATTACTGTAGCTGTAAACATTAAATTTTGTTCCTGTTACAATCACCTGCGCATCTTTTGTTTTCACATAAAAAGGATGACTGGCATCTGCTTTTACCTCAAAATATGCTTCTCCTTCCAACTCTACTATTCTATTATCTCCATTAAACTGATCAGGAAAACGTAGCTTACTGCAGGCATTTAACCACACCTTTGTTCCATCAGCCAGTTCTACAAAAAAATCCTTTGCAACCGGAACTTTTAAAACGTTCCATTGAACCTTCTGCACTTTTTCTTTATCCTTAATCGTTAGCTTAAGATTATTTTTTGTTGAATTTAATAACACAGAACTATCATTAATCTGAACTTTATTTTCTGTCAAATTATATACTTGTGCATTTCGTTCCAGAATAACCTCTGTATTTTCTTTATCTTTTTCATTTACATGAATTGATTGAGCCATTACATTGGGATCAACCATTGATTGCTCCCAGCTTGTATATGTAAACCATAAAGCAAAGAGCATTGCGGCTACGCTACCTATAGAAATAAAAACATGCTGTTTTTTAATTCTTTTAGATTCTCGCATTTTTTTCCATGTAGTACTTCCTGATGCAGCATTCCAATTTGCTTGCAACCACTTTTCTACATCTTTATCTTTATCAAAGTGATCCAGAAACGCATTCAACTCCTTTAATTGCTCTGAGCTCACTCTTTTTTTACTTAGTATCCTATTGATTTTATGCTTATGGTCCATATTTGCTTTGTTCTATTAATATATACGTTTGAATTTTAGACTTCCGTGATTCAATGTTTGATTTTTTTATATTATTTTTTGATTTACCCCGATTAATTTGTGTGTTGAGTCTGAAAAAAGACTTATTGTGTGTGGGTACCCCTATAATATATCGGGTAGGAGGGTTTGTTTGTATATTTCTTCTCGTGAGTTTTAAGGTAGAATGTTTATATAGTACTTGCACGAAAACTCAAGTATCAGATAAGAAAGCTTCATTTTTGAGGCTTTCGATGCTCGGAAAATGTGAGTTTACTGCCGTAAATGATCATTTTGAGAGCCGGAGTAACAGCCTGCCCCGATTATTTCGGGGAAAAAATGGAGTTTAACTGCATACACTATATGACTGAAGGGTTTGCCTGTGCTTTATATTATAGTCAGGCATAAGCCGGACAGGGTTTTAACAGATGCAAGTAATTAATCAGTTTTACATTTTCCATAAGGACAATGAGAATATATCAACATAGTTGAGGGATGAGAAAAGAGATGGATATGGTATAATAGTCAGATTATGAGCCGACTTTTGTATGGTGTATGTTTTATGTGCGATGTCAATTGTAGCCTGCACTTTCTTCAACCTTCTATATCATTTTGACATAATATTTGGGTTTACCCTTCAATAAAACTAAAAAGTATAGATGTAAAATTATCCGTTATTGAGTGTAGAACCTTAAATATAAACAAACTCCTGAATGGGTAAAAGAACGAACAAAACTGAAGAGTAGCGAATCATTCCCTTCCTGATCCATTGAAGAGATTTTCTAATATGTGTATCGACCGTATTTTCAGAGATTTCCATTATCTGTGATATTTCACGATAGCTTTTGCCTTTAAACCTGCTAAGCTTGAAAGCTTCTCGACGTTTTGGAGGTAAGGACTCAATAAGCTGCATTAAAACGGCCTCTGTATCACGATAGTTAATTACATTTTCAAGTTGATCTTCACTGATTGAGAAGTCTGTAATAAAATCCTCAACCATTTGTTTTTCACGCAAAACTTTACGCAAATGATCGTGTATGCTATTTTTTGCGATTGTGTATAAATATGAATCAAAGGACTTTTTAATATCGATTTCTCCCTTTTTCTTCCATAACTTGATAAATATCTCCTGCACAATCTCTTCTGTGTCTTGGTGATTTGATACCGACTTTTTTATAAAATAGAATAAACGACTGTGATAGTGTTTGTAGATCCAATTTAAGGCCTCTATATCTCCTTTAATAAACTTTAATAGAATTTCTTCATTGCTAGGCATATAGTATTGTTTCTATTTATAATTAAAATACATTTTGAAAAAAAAGCATTAATTCCTATTAATTTTTGAGTGTTTTTATTTATAAGGTTAAGGTGAGGTATATTTTCTTCTGCATAAATAATAATTTAATATTATTCAGGGGCTCCGGGTATTGAATTTTACCCTTATCACTAAAATTCAGCTTGCAATTAACAAATTATTCACAATTAATTATAAACTCCTTAACAATTTTTAAACAAAAAATGGCTAATTCCATAAAAAAGGTCGCTGAAATTGTAATACATTAATTAATAGCAGCATAAATCCTGGCTTGCTGCTTTTTGAATTTTCGAGTATGCATATAAATAATGGCATGGTTGTTTAACAACAGACATGGTTTTGATTGAGCATCTTCAAGTGGGCTGGATGGTATGGAAATGCAGGCTGAAATGACAATCTTTATGGTAAATCAGAAAAGAATACTGAATATAGTATAGAAAATAGTGTTGAATCAATACGTTTTGTAAAAAATAATAATTTAAATCCCATAGCAACTTGATAGAGTCTGTTCTAAGCACTCATACCTTATTTCAAAAATAAGGTTGTAGTCGGACGTATGCGAAATAAGCTTGCTACAGCATTATATATTTTACCGCAAATGGATAATTCAGGATGGTTTTCAGTGGTCTGCGATATTGCTACATCCTCTCAATTGCACATATTGGAATTAAAATGCTTACTAAGAACAACTTCATGTGCGAAAATTACCTGAAGTTCAATTTTTAAATAGTACTTGCACGAAAACTCAGGTGTCAGATAAGAAAGCTTCGATTTTGAGAGCAAGAGTAACGGAAAAAATGGAGTTTCCTTGCTGATACTAATTACATCTTGATGATTAAAGGATATATATGTGCGTTATATGATTTAAAATGGGTTTACTTTATAATCCTAAATATCAGGTTAACACATTCGCTTACTTTTTTCTTTGATCTGGCTACCTGATGTACCCAGAAATGTTGCATTTCACCCCTTGTAATTAGAATGCTTCCATGGGTTAAGTTAAGATCAAAACTACCCTTTTTATCTCTATGTCGAAATTGAAATTTTCTTGTGGCACCAAAGGTGATATAGGCAATCAATGGATCCTGACCTAACTCATTGCCGGCATCAGTATACCAATAAATAGAATCGTTTTCGTTACGGTATTGGTTTAAGATTACGTTATTGAACTCAGCCTCCGTTTGAGATTCAATTTTCTGCTTTATTTCCAATAAAGTTTTTGTCCATGGGAGTGGGGTGATCATTTGTCCATTGTACGAATAGGTTTTATTCGTTTCTCCATATTGCGCTACAAGTCTGGGGCTAATCGTTTCTTTCCCATACATGGTTTTCGATTCCTGTGTCCATTCAATATTAGATAGCAATTCTTTTAAATGTTCATTTCCTTCAATCTTACTAAATACTTTAGGAATATAAAGGTATTCACCATTATTAACACTTACCCATTTTTGTTGTATATCCATATTAAATGTAAAAGGTCAATTCTAAATTATTACTGTTGCACAATAAAGTTATGTATGATATATTCTAAAATTTAGTTGTCAGGGAGCCTTAAAATAAAACCCTCAATAGCACTAATGATAGGTGTTATTGAGGGCTTTTATTTGTGGAGATGCAGGGTTTCGAACCCTGGTCCAGTCAAGGAAGCCATATGCTTTCTACATGCTTAGCTTTGACTTAATTTTCGAATAGCAGCTGGATCAAAGCCACCGACTACTACCTTATCTTCTTTATTTAAGCAATAACGCGAAGTGAGCTATTGCCGGTTCCCGATTTTCCAGCATCTCTGATTTAAGCCGCCTCAGGACGATAGCACTTAAGAGATGTCTTGTTTCAGTATCTTATACCGAATAATGCTTATCTACTATACTTCGATTAAGCTGCAAGAGCGTAATTATTTTCGCCAATTAAAAAGTTGAAACCCGGGATTAAAGAGCCGGAATTCCTGAGCTCTGCATGCTTACACACCACTTTCACCTGCTGTCGAATCCAAGTCATCCCCAGTGGTATATTACAAATGCAAAAGTATAAAAAATTACCAGAAATACTCATTTCAATGTTAATTAAACTCATAATATTACAATAATTTCATTTTCAATATTCATGACAAATTTCTAATCCATAAAACGATTTAAAATAAAGTTTTTTGAACAGATGATGACTGATGCAATATCTTCAGTTAAAAAAACCTCCTGAAGCATCAGAATTTAAAAATAACAATGGATTGGTCATGAGTATATTAATGGTTGTTCAGTAATGATTTAACAGGCGAATGAACCAATTATTATTAAATCATTATCCTTAACTTAAATCATAGTTGTGTTACCTGAAAAAACGTATTTTTTAGAAATAAAATAATACCTCATGTCAAACGAATTTACCATAGGAATTTTAAGAGAGACTCAGGAAACACCTGATCCACGTACTCCTCTTACTCCTCACGGAGCCATGACGCTACTGAATTCTAATAAATCATTAAAAATACTATTTCAGCCTAGCGATTTTAGAGCCTTTAAAAATGAAGAGTTTATGGAGGCGGGGTGTATTCTTTCAGAAGATTTAAGAGATTGCGATTTATTATTGGGTGTTAAAGAAGTAAGCCCCAATACATTACTTGAAGGAAAAAAATATATGTTTTTTTCACATACCGCTAAAAAACAGGAACATAATCAATTGTTATTACAAACTATAATTGATAAAAACATAACCTTGATTGACTATGAATTCTTGTATAACTCACAGAAAAAACGTATTGCAGCATTTGGTTATTGGGCCGGACTGGCTGGTGCATATAGTGTAATGAGAGCTTATGGTTTAAGATATAAGTTGTTTAAAATAAAAGCACTTACAGAAATTAAGAGCAAGGATATGCTGTTTAAAGAGCTTAAAAAAGTTGTGGGAGGTCACGAGAAGATTGTTATTACCGGAAATGGAAGAGTTACCAGTGGGGTAGAAGAGGTGTTACAGGCATGTGGCATTTATAAAGTGAATATGGACGGGTTTTTTAATAAAAAATATACTGATCCGGTTTATTTCATTGCAGAACCGGAACATTATGTGAAGCATAAGCAAGGAAGAGATTTTGTATTTAAGGAATTCAAAAAGCAACCACAAATGTTTGAGAGTAACTTTAAACGTTTTACTCAGGTGGCAGATGTAATGATTGTAGGTCATTTTTGGGATCCAGAATCGCCAAAGCTATTTGATGCTGAAGATATGGTGTCGGACCTGTTTTCAATTAAGCTGATTGGTGATATTACTTGTGATATTGATGGATCGGTGCCAACAACCCAAAGAGTATGTTCCTTAGAGGAGCCTTATTATGATTATAATCCGAAAACAGGGCAATTGGAAAAACCATTCATGGCAGATAATAATATTACCGTGATGGCGGTGGATAAACTTCCGGGAGCTTTACCAAGGGAGAGTTCTGAATACTTTTCTGAGCTTTTGGTAAATCATGTTTTAGGTTATTTCTGGATGGGAGATTATAACAAAGTGCTTAAAAAGGCTACAATTGCCAAAAACGGTAAAATCAAAAAACGATATAGTTATTTACGTACATTTGTTCAGGAAAAACTTTAGTTGGTGCCTTTTGTAAAAATCAACATTATTACCGGTATCATTAAAGAGGATGTAAATTTTTAAAAATGCAAATGATATGTTGTTGAAGATTAGGTATTTGATGTTTGTTTTGTTAGTGGTTGTTTCTGTAACGTCGTGTGAGGATGATTCATTTACAGAGGGATCCTTTGAAATAAACCATTTCATATATGAAAATATGAACCTTTATTATTATTGGAATGATAAGATGCCAAATCTGAATATTCTTAAGCAGAAAAATGCGAAGCAATATTTTTATGATTTGTTGTATGACAAAGTTGATCGATGGTCGTTTATAACAGATGATGTGGTAGCCCTTGAAAATTATTTCTCAGGAATACAAAAACAATTTGGATTTTCAATTCGGGGGTATTATGCATTCGATGTGGGTAATGATTTGGTGGCTATGGTTGAATATGTTGAGCCGGGAGGGCCGGCAGACAAGGCTGGAATCAAACGTGGGGATATGATTGTGGAAAATAATGAACAAGGACTGAATGAGGATAATTTCAACGATTTATATTTTTTAGATCGTTTAAGTATCAAACTAGGAACTTATATTGAAGGTAGGATAGAATATCTTGATCCGGCTATAAATCTGGTTTCAGAAGAAATTCAGGTTCATCCGGTTTTGGTTGATACTGTTTTTGAAAATAATGGAAGTAAAGTAGGCTATTTAGCTTATACATCATTTATTTCTGAATTTGATGATCAACTAAATGACGTATTTGGTGATTTTAAGTCTGCCGGAGTAAACGATTTAATATTAGACCTGAGGTATAATGGGGGTGGATCTGTATCAACAGCTAAATTAATGGCAGGGTTAATTGGTTCGGCAACATTAGAGGGTGAACTGTTTATACGAAGTGATTATAATGATGAGTTAACCCGGACTCTTTATAAACAGTTCCCGGATCATCCAGAGTTGTTTGTCGATAATTTTGAACACTATCCGAATAACTTAAATTTATCCCGGTTATTTGTTTTAACCTCTCAGGGAACAGCTTCGGCCAGTGAAATGGTTATCTATAGTTTAATGCCATATATGGATGTGCAAATTATTGGAGAGCAAACGCATGGAAAATATTACGCATCAACAACAATATCTGATAAGAAAAATCATAGTTGGGCTATTCAACCTATAATAATGCGTGCTGAAAACAAGGATAATTCTATAAATTACGAGGTTGGATTAAAACCTGATGAAGAAGTTAGAGATGATTATACTTTTGATTTAGGAACACAAGACGATGTGTTAACAGCTATTGCTTTAGATAAAATATGGGGAACAAATCATGCTCTTCAGTCATTAAAAAGCGTAAAAACTTATCCTGCCAGGATGGTAAAAGGGCTGGATGATGCAATTCCTTTTAAATATGAAATGTATCTGAATGTTGATCTTAACAAGTAGTTTATATTCAGGTTATTAAATGCAGATCGGGTTTTTAATGAATAAAAAATAAAAATATATGAATCAATTGGAGTTGATAAAAAAATTACTCCCGGGGTTGGCACCTTTGCTCGTGTTTGTTATTGCCGATAGTATATGGGGAACTGAAGTAGGGTTAGTGGTTGCTGTTGGATTTGGATTGCTTGAAGTGATTGTTAGTCTTGCAAAAAAGCAAAAACCAGATAAATTTATACTCTTTGATGTGGGGTTATTGATGGCAATGGGTGGAGTTTCCATTGTATTAGAGAATGACTTGTTCTTTAAGCTTAAACCCGGTGTAATAGGTTTGATATTATGTGTGTTGCTTGGTGTTTCTGCTTATGGAAAGCAGAATATTATCATGGCTATGAGTGGGAGGTATATGAAAGGCATGCAAATAAATCCATGGCAGCAATATGAATTTGTAAGAAGTATTAAGGTTGTTTTCTGGGTATTTCTGTTTCATACCATTCTGGTATTTATATCGGCATTTGCAATGAGCAAAGAGGCGTGGGTAACTATTAGCGGACCCGGTTTTTATATAATGTTTGGAGCTTATTTTGGAATAGAGTTTTTGAATAAGCGTAAAAAGCAACAAAAATATGCTCAGGAAGAATGGCTGCCTATCATTGAAGAATCAGGAAAAGTATTGGGTAAAATGCCTCGTAGTGTTGCGCATAACGGATCCGGGATCTTACATCCTGTAGTACATATGCAAGTACTGAATTCAAAAGGAGAACTATATCTTCAAAAGCGAGCCGCACATAAGTTTATTCAACCCAATAAGTGGGATACCGCAGTTGGTGGACATGTTTCTGCAGAAGAGTCAATAGAACTTTCGCTTCAACGTGAGTCTTCAGAAGAAATTGGACTGAATCAATTTAAGGCTGAGCCATTTAAGCAATACTTGTGGGAGAGTGATGTTGAAAAAGAGTATGTATTTGGATTTATTACTCAAACAGAAGCAGAGCTAAAGCCCGATCCGGAAGAAGTGTCAGAAGGGAGATACTGGACTTTAAATGAAATTGATGAGCGTTTGGGAAAAGGTATTTTCACCCCGAATTTCGAATATGAATATCCCTTTCTAAAGGAATTTATGAGGCAGAGGTTTAAAAATTAAACCATTGGTATTATGGCTTCGTAATCGCATAAAAAAATCCCCGTTTCATTTGAAGCGGGGATTTTAATATGAAGAGTTTTTTAAATTCTTCTTTTCTCTTTGATTCTGGCTTTTTTACCAGTAAGTTCTCGTAGATAGTAAATACGCTTTCTACGCACTTTACCATGACGATTCACCTCAATATTTTCGATGAAAGGTGAGTTTAAAGGAAAAATTCTTTCAACACCCTGGTTTCCGGACATTTTTCTTACGGTGATCATTTTAGCATCACCAGCACCTTTAATCTGAATTACAACACCTCTAAAAATCTGGATACGTTCCTTATTTCCCTCTTTAATCTTGTAAGATACAGAGATGGTGTCTCCTGCTCCAAAAGAAGGTACTTCTTTTGATTCAGTTTTAAATGCTTCTTCGGCAATTTTAATTAAATCCATTTTTATAAAATCTATTTGCATTTAACAAATACATGCAATATTACGTGAACTACTTGTTCAATAAGAGATTACATGCAGATCGTTCAATCGGGCGCAAAATTAGCAATTTATTTTTGTAATTAAAACAAAATCAGTTGATTTATTAAAATAAATTACCTTGTATCGCATCTGGTTTTATTTCAACTATTTTTTCTAAAGTGATGTACCAAATAAACCCTTTCACATTATTGTTGCCCATACTCTTTATTTGCTTTAAGTATTGTAGAATTTGATTTTCGTATTTTTTCTCAATATGCTCACCAAATTTATAATCTATTACATGAACTTCGTTGTTAAAAAATACTACCCTGTCGGGCCGATAAGTGCCCGTTGGTGTTAATATATTATTTTCTGTTTTTATGATGTGATTGGCATTAAACCATTCTTTAGTTGTGTTTTGACTTATTAACGATTTAATCTGTTGACTTATATTTTCTTTATCATTTTCTGATAATTTTCCTTCGAAAATCATTTGAGTCAAAGCATTATCCACATCATTTATATCGATGATATTTTCAAAGGCTTCATGCATTATTTTTCCATGATTGATTCTACTGTATTTAGTATCTTTCGAAAAATAATCGTCACTTTCACTTTTAATGGCAATATTTTTATTACTCAACAGGTTGTTTGTAAAAGGCTTTAACTGTTCACTAATAATATCGCTGCTACTTTCAGGTTGTTTTTTCTGTTGTTTTAAATTTCCATAGGTGAATAATCCGGTTTCTTCATTCCATCCTGAATTTAGATCCAGAAAGTCTGATTTTTCATCCGTGAGTTCACTATTGTTAAAAGTAAAAAATAGTAAATCAGATACACTTTTAAATCCTGAACTGCTGCTTTTTGATGGAGTTGATCCGAAAGTAACCAAAGCTTCACAACATCTTGTAAATGCAACATATAATAAATTCAGACTGTCTACATACTGATACATCAGTTCCTGAAAATAAGCTTCCTTGAAAATGGTATTTCTGAGTCTGGATGTATAGGTAACGGGTAGTAATTTAATACTATTAAAAGGTTCCTGATCCGGTTGACACCAGATGGTATTGCTATTGATCTCCGTATCCAGTTTCCAGTTGCAAAAGGGAATTAAAACCACTTTAAATTCAAGTCCTTTTGATTTATGAACGGTCATGATTTTAATGGCATCCTGATCATCAGGTACAGCAATGGCTTCTGTTTTGCCTTTATCTTCCCACCATTCAATAAAGGCTGTTAAATCAGGGTAGTGGTCTTTAATAAATTGATTGGTACAATTGATAAAAGCTTGTATAAATATACCTTGTTCTTTTTTTACCTGATCGGGTAATTTGTTTGCTAAATATTCAACCAATTCAAGTAATGGCTTTTGCTTTTTACTTAAAAGTTCATCAATCCAGGCATATGTATGGTCTTTAAAACTGCTTTCAGAGTCGAAATCAAAGATATGACCAATTTCAATGTTTGTTTCATCATTATCCTGTTTTTCTAATAGTTGTTTATTTAAAACTAAATCAGCTTTCAGAATTCCATTTGAGGAGTTTTGCAGATATTTGATTTGTGCCATAATAAAGTTAATGGCCGACGAACCGGATAAAAACAAAGATTCATTTGATACTACCGGAATAGTGGTGCCTGAATCAGAGTAGTTACCTGAAAGTAATGCATTGGCAATAGTTTCACCTTCTCCTTTTTTACGTACCAATATACATATGTCACTATATTTATAGCCATGCTGCAATATGTTCTCGATTTTCTGCACCATTTCAGGGAGCATTTGTTCATTGTATGTGATACCTTTCTCATTAGGTAAAAACCGCACATGTATATGCCCATTCTCCTCCTTGTTGTGACCCGGAATGTTTTGAAAAACATCTAAATAAGCATGAGATATTTTACTTTTAAAATTCTCTGATGTTTCTGATTTATTGATGTATTCAGAGATGGTATGGTTAAAATCATTTTGAACAAATTTTGAAGTGGCTGAAAATATTGAGTTATTAAATTTAATGATGTTAGCTTCACTTCTGTAATTTTGATCCAGTGTTTTTAAATCGTTACCATGTTGGTGAAAATCATTAATGACCTGCTGATCCAATAAATTCCAATCTGAATTTCTCCACCGGTATATTGATTGTTTTACATCTCCAACAATCAGACTTGTATCGTTGCTTGATAATGAGTTGTCAACAAGGGGTCTGAAGTTCTGCCATTGAAGTTTTGACGTATCCTGAAACTCATCAATCATAAAATTTTGATATCGCGTTCCTATTTTTTCATAAATAAAAGGAGTGTCATTTTGGTCGATTATCTTATTTAAAAAATGGGAGGAGTCTGCTATTAAGAATATATTTTCTTCCCGACAAATGTTTTGAACTTCCAGTGCGATATCGGCAATAATACCCAGAGCGTAATAATTCAGCGTAATTACTTTTGCGGTATTATAAGTTTCAAAATCGTTTTCAATGATGTTGAGAGCTTGTTTTAAGAGTTTATTTAAAAGTGGAAAAATCTCCTCAATTGTTTCGTTAGTCTTGGGGTTATTATCTTTTCGCCCCCATTTTTCCGGTAAGTCAATTAATTTAGATACAGCTGTATTTACTTCAATTTTATCGAGCGTTTTTAATTTTTCGAAATATTTCAGTGGCGAACGGGATTTTCCTGTAAAATCATCATACTGCAATCCGATTTTACTGATGACGGTACTTCCTTCCTCTCCAATTTTAGAAATTTGTGATTCAAAGTTCTGGATGATGTCCTGCATCTGTTTTAAATAGTTGTTCATCCATTCCTTATTGCTGATATGGATAAGGAGATCGCGACTTTCTATTTGAAATAACTCATTAAAAATCTCACTACCTAAACTATTTAAATCGTTGCTAAGATTCCAGCTTTTACCTTGACGTAGTTTTTGTTCAGCAAATTGTACCAGCCAGTTTTTAAGATGTTTGTTTTCTGGTAAATCTACCTTCATCAATAAGTGGTCAATAGCTTTTTGAAGTATTCTGGAGGCGTTAAGTTCTATTTTAAATCCACTTTCTAATCCTGCTTCCCGTGCAAAAGACCTGATGATTTTCTGGAAAAAACTATCAATTGTACTGACAGAAAAACTGGAAAAATCGTGAAGAAGATAAGAGAGCAAAACATGTGCTCTTTTTTGTACTTTCTTTTCCGACAAATTAAATTCCTTGCACAGGTCATCCACATAATCACGAGTTGTACCAACCGAAATCTGATACAATTTTTCGAGTATGCGACTTTTCATCTCACCAGTTGCTTTATTGGTAAAAGTAACTGCGAGTGTGTGTTTGTAATTTAAAGGATTATCAAAAAGTAAAAAAAGAAACTCCCTTGTTAGTGTATATGTTTTACCGGATCCTGCAGAAGCACGGTAGATTTTTAATTTCGACATGGATGTTATTTTACGCTAAAATAACAAATACAAAGTAAAAATGAGCTTTTCAATGTAGGAGAGAGGATAATATTTTATTTCAATTTAGTGCCAGTCCATAAAGTCGGGTGTCTGGAGTATAAAGTTTAAATACAAGTTGTGAAAAATTCAAACCGCAGTATACCAGCGTATATGAGGATCTGGATTTTGAGCAACAACTCAGTAGCTGGACTTTATAGACGAACACTATTTAGTTTGAAAAAGGCAAGCAGTTGAATATCCCAATTATTTACATTCCTTCTTTTACTTTCAATCATTGGCTGTAAAACTTGCTATCAAATAGAACTGCTTGCCTTAAAACTGCAATATGTAGTTAACCCAATTTTTAATTAATTTCTTCTTTTTTAATAAAACCTTCTGAAACAACAGTTAAATTAATGTTTTGTTTATGTACAATTTGCGCTTTAAGCAATATTGCAGGTACAAGTCGTTTTCCGTTATTAACGGTTATGTTCATGTTAGAAGGAGCTTCTCCGTTAGAAATTTTAACAGCTGCATCGGCAGCCGCAAAAGCAAGTGACTCAATTGGCTTATAAACCGTCATTGTTTGATTACCTCCAACAATATTTCTAATGGCTGCTATGTCAGCATCCATACCTGCCACTAAAACATTGCCTGCCAAATTGAATTCTTTTAAGGCACTTATGGCGCCTTGAGCTAAAACATCATTACTAGCTATAATAGCATCTAACTCTGCTCCGGGGGTACTTAAATATTCTTTGGTTATTTCATATCCTTCATGTAGCGACCAGCTATTTGTGAATTTATTAAATACAATTTCAATATCACCTTTTTCAACAAGTGGCTGAAGTACATTCATTTGCCCCAGATTCAGAAGGTAGGCATTGTTATCAACCGTAGAACCGCCAATTATTCCATATTTACCTACAGGTTTTATTTTGGTCAGATAATCTGCTTGCAATTCACCAATGGCAATGTTATCTGTTGAAATGTAATAATCAAGATTGCAATTTCTAATAAGCCGGTCATAGGAAATTACGGGAACGTAATTTTGATGTGCTAATTTTACAATGTCTCCGGCTTTTTCCTGATTAACAGGAATTACAACCAGAACCTCCACACCATTATCAATCATTTCCTGAGCTTGTTTCAATTGTGTGTCAGTATTAGCATTAGCAATTAACACTTCACAAGTACCACCTAATTCTTTCACTTTTTCTTCAAAAAGTTTCTTGTCTTTTTTCCAGCGTTCCTGATTGAAGCTATCCATTAACAATCCAATATGGGGTTTGTGTGTGCAACTACTAAAAATAATCAGCCCCATAAGAAGAGCAGCTAGTGTGTTTATTATTTTTTGCATAACAGGATTTATTTAAATGTAAATTAAGGGATTAATCAAATTTTAATTTACAAAAAATGATTTGAATTGAAAAATGTATTTTCATCAATAATTAACTAATTAGTGCCTGACCATAAGGTTGGGAGTCTGGAGTAAATAATTTAAATACACGGCGAGTCGAAAATTCAAACCGCAGTATACCAGCGTATATGAGGATTCGGATTTTGAGCAACAACGCAGTAGTTGGATTTTATAGAAGAAGACTTATTAATTTTAGAGATATTAAATTTACGATTGATGTCTATGACGGATTTCTTATCCCTAATCGCGGTTAAAGAGGTAGTAATGGCACGTATTTTTTTTGCAAGTAGCGATGGACTATTTGAAAATAAGATATTGAATAATAATCACTATTGTCCGGTAAATATTCGATTTTAATTATTTGTTAACCTTTGTCTTCGAGCCAGACAGGCTTTTACTTTTTCGCTACAGCTCGAAAAAGTAAACAAAAAGAGCCGCCGCTGACATGAAAAACCTAAAAATCAGGGCACTTCACTAAAAGAAAAGAACTCACTGCGTTCAAACAGCTTTTCTTTCATAACGTTTCGTTTACTGATTTTTTTAACGCTTTTTCATGAAGGCGGAAATGCTACCCTGATATTTGAAAGATACCTTATAACCCGTTAGAGATAAAGATTATGCTAAGGTTAAATAGTTTATACCGGACACTAATGAATAAAAACTTAAAGGTGATTTTCCTGAGCTTTATGACTGAAGTAGATAGTTGGATTTTACTCTATTTACAATCTGTTTCATTTGCAGATATATTCACAAAAAACAATTTTCCGGCAATTTTTTATAGGAAAAATTAATTGCTAAATTTGATTGGCAAAACAACTAAATATATTATTTCAACACTGTCGTTATGCAGCCATATATGCATATAAACACAATGACGATATAGATTTGTTGGCTGCCACAGAAAAACAAAAACGTGCCACCATACAAGTAAATATAAAAATAAATTATTAACGAAACAATATCACAAATTTATGAAACGGAAAATAATATTTATAGCATTTTTTTTTCTTGTTATCAACTCGACAAGAGGTCAAGAAAAATTATATTTAGATAAGGACGGGAGAGAGACAAAATACAGCAGTTTAGCTGTTGAATATACTATTACGGAAAAAAGTGCTGTAGGTAATGATTCATTATTTAAAGAAAAAGTATTTTTTATAACTGGACAAAAAAAATCAGAAAAAACTTATTTAAATGAATACAAAAAGGGAAAACTTAAAAATTATAAGCTTTATGGAGAAAAATGGGAATGGTTTGAAAACGGAAATGTTCATTTGAAAGCATTGTATAAGGATGGTCAATTGCATGGAGAGTTTTGCACATACTGGCCGAATGGAATACAAAGAAGAAAGGACATTTTCGAAAACGGGAAACTAATTGAAGGTAATTGCTACGATTCAATAGGGAATAGGTTAACCAGATACTTCCCATATGAAACTCTTCCAGAGTTTCCTGGAGGACAAGATAAACTCTTACAATTTTTAGCAGCTGAAGTGAAATATCCGATTATAGCCATGGAAAAGAAAATACAGGGGACAGTATATACACAATTTTACGTAGAAGCAGATGGGAAACTTACAGACTTAAGAATAATGCGAAATGCAAACTATTATCTTGATATCGAAGCATTAAGAGTAATTAGGGCACTGCCAACCAATTGGACTCCAGCTACATTAGAAGGTGAAATAGTCAGATATAAATATATTTTGCCTATAAGCTTTAGATTAGAATAGATTATGCAAAGAAAATAGTTACGGAAAATATAAAGGTAATAAAATCAACGAATTGACTCTTTTATGCAGTTAGAAATTCAAGGAAATAACGACAAAACACGACTCGACATTGTGACTAACGAACTTTTTTTGAATTCAGACAACTTTATCGCTGACTGACTGAAACACAAAACAAACAAGTATTCCGTACTTAAAGCAGACAACTAAACGACTGAAAAACAACCAATCTACGGCAGCTAATAAATAGGAATATGAGCGGTCGGCACGACCCAGCGATTATTCCAGGTTGAACTATACCCGTTTTTAATACCAGCCAAGTATTTTAAGTGGGTTTTTGTGTTTTTTTATGGATATTGGAGACTATGTTTTGTCTTTATTTTTGTGTGAGTTGTAGTTTTTATTGGTTTCGTTTAATGCCAAACACTACATTTTAATTGAAAATGCTACAGTTTAGGGCATGTAACTCTCGGCCTAATGAAAATGAAGCATAGAGTTGATTTAACCTACAAAGAAGGAATGCCCTCTCATGATGAGTATAGAACTTAACTATTAAAAACTTAAAGACGATTTTCCTGAGCTTTATGGCTGAAGTAGATAGTTGGATTTTTACTCTATTTACAATCTGTTTCATTTGCAGATATATTCACAAAAAATAATTTTCCGTCAATTTTTTATTGGAAAAATTAATTGCTAAATTTGATTGGCAAAACAACTAAATATATTATATTATTTCAACACTGTCGTTATGCAGCCATATATGCATATAAACACAATGACGATATAGATATGTTGGCGGTAAATAGAACAAAATGAGAAATGTAATTTTAATAATAGGAATACTTAGTTTATTGGGGTGTGATTCAAAAGAAAAAAAGCAATCGGAACCACAAATTGGAAACTCTATTATATCCAATAATGAGTTCTCCCAAAGTGACTTAGGTAAAGTATATATTGTTAAGAATAGAAAATCTGAACCAAATTTTGGAAAATATCTTTTGCTGATTTCAACAGAATCTCAAGAAACATATGCTTTCAATTCTTTTGATTTAGTTAATAATCAACCTATTGGAAAATTAGTAGTCTCTTATTCCAAAAAATTACCATATGAACAGGTAAACTTAGATGATGATTTAATAAAAAAAGCTAAAAAGGCTTGTGAATTAAGGATGGTAAAAGAGGGTGAAGATTTAAAGTCTCAAATTAATTCTAAAAAAAGTCAATCAAACTCATTGAAAGAAAAATACGGAATTGATAAGTCGTACGCATTAAATCGATTCGGAAATGTAAAAGGTTCTAATTATAAATATGGAATATGGATTGACCCTAATAATAAAGAGTTTGCAATCCAAATATATTCGGAAAAAGAAATTTTAAAACAAGAAAAATTAAAATGGATTGAAGACCCATTATGGCAAATTTCTAAAGAAGACCAAAAGAATATTATAGGAATTCTAGACAAATTAATGGCTGAATTAGAAAACAAATAAAGCTGCTAATAAATAGGAATATGAGCGGTCGGCAAGACCCAGCGATTATTCCAGGTTGAACTACAACCCGTTTTTAATACCAGCCAAGTATTTTAAGTGGGTTTTTGTGTTTTTTTATGGATATTGGAGACTATGTTTTGTCTTTATTTTTGTGAG
>JBNKRV010000136.1:0-19620 GCA_050296935.1 Marinilabiliaceae bacterium
AATTCATAGCTTTTCATTAAATAATCGATTTACGGCTCTAAATTTTATCACCATAGCTCGCTATGTCTCAAAAATTTATATTGTAAATCAATCATTTACTGAATTTTGAGCTCGCTAATTTTAATCGAACTCAGGTTATTAGTCTTTTATGTCAATCAAACAAGTGCTATTAAAATAATACCAATTAAAACTATAAATGCGCCGGTTTAATACCAGGCTAAATTCAAGTTACTTTAGGAACGAAAATGCTATTTTTTGATGAACAAGAAATAGCATTTTGAATTTTAATCGGTATAATTTCAGAATTCAATACCTTTCATAATACAAAAAAAGCGTTTACCCCATAAGAGTAAACGCTTTTTTGTATTATAATATAATCTTAAGACTACTTGTTCACCTGATAGGTTTTGTTTCCATTTTTAATGAAATCAACGATCTGGTTAGCCGCAGCTACACCAGCATTAATGTTTGCTTCTGCTGTTTGAGCACCCATTTTCTTTGGAGTAAAGAAATATCTTCCTTCAAAAGCACTGAAATCATCTTTATTACCTGGAGCAATGTCTGATATATATGAGAAATCAGCTCTTTCATTCATTAATTTAATCATATCAGCCTCGTGAATAACTTCTTTACGTGCTGTATTTACTAACACAGCATTAGCTGGCATTTTTGACAGTAATTCAAAGTTAACAGACTCCTTGGTCTGATCGTTAGCAGGTATGTGTAATGATACATACTGACAAGTAGAATATAACTCTTCAACAGAATCAACTGGAGTTACCCCATCAGCCTTCATCTTATCAGCACTTACAAAAGGATCAAATGCATAAACCTCCATACCCATTCCTTGAGCAATTTTGGCTACGTACAATCCCACATTACCATATGCGTGAATTCCAATTTTTTTACCTCTCAATTCTGTACCAGCAGTACCATTATAGCTATTTCTAGCCATAGAAATCATCATACCAAAAGCTAGCTCAGCAACCGCATTTGAGTTTTGTCCAGGAGTGTTCATTGCAACAACATTTTTTGCTGAACAAGCATCAAGGTCTAAGTTGTCATATCCGGCACCGGCTCTAACAACTATTTTAAGTTCTTTTGCAGCATCAACAACTTCTGATGTAACCAGATCAGAACGTACGATTACAGCAGATGCATCCTTTACAGCGTCTAACAACTCAGATTTATCGCTATATTTTTCAAGTAATGCAAAATCAAATCCGGCTTCTTCAACAATAGCCTGAATTTTATCAACAGCAGCCTTAGCAAATGGCTTTTCTGTGGCAACAAGTACTTTTGTCATGATATATTATTTTCGTAATTCAGTAATGGTGTAAAATATAAAAACCGAAGCTACTTAATTGAAGCTTCGGATTATAGAAATAATTATTTTTGATTCTAGTGTTTAGAAGCGAATTCTTTCATCGCAGCAACTAATACTTCAACACTTTCTTTAGGAAGTGCGTTGTAAGTAGATGCTCTAAATCCACCAACAGAACGGTGTCCTTTAATACCTACGCAACCTTTAGATGTGGCAAGCTCCATGAATTCACCTTCTAATTCAGCATATTCATCATTCATTACAAAACAAATGTTCATAATAGAACGATCTTCTTCTGCTGCAACAGTGGCTTTAAAGAATTTGTTACTATCAATTTCATCATAAAGCAACGAAGCTTTTTCAATATTTTTCTTTTGCATTGCAGCAACTCCACCTTGAGCTTTTAACCACTGAAGTGTTTGTAGAGCTGAAAATACTGGTAATACAGGAGGTGTGTTAAACATGGACTCCTTGCTGATATGTGTACGATAATCAAGCATTGTTGGAATCTGACGTTCAACTTTTCCCAAAGCATCTTCTTTAACAATTGCAAATGTAACTCCTGCTGGAGCAAGGTTCTTTTGTGCACCTCCGTAAATTACATCGTATTTTGAGATGTCAATAGGGCGAGAGAAAATATCAGATGACATATCTGCTACTAATCTAGCACCTAAATCCAAGTCCGTTTTAATTTCAGTACCATATATGGTATTGTTTGTAGTAAGATGTAAATAATCAACATCAGAAGGAACTTCAAATCCTTTAGGGATATAATTGTAATTTTTATCTTTTGAAGAAGCTACTTCAATTACTTCTCCAAACATATTCGCTTCCTTTTGCGCTTTAGTTGCCCATGCACCTGTATTTAAGTATGCAGCTTTTGTTTTTAATAGGTTGAACGGAACCATGCAAAACTGAGTGCTAGCACCACCACCCACAAAAATAACTTCATATCCGGCAGGTACGTCTAGTAATTCTTTTACTAATGAAATGGCTTCATCCATTACCGCTACAAACTCTTTCGATCGATGCGATATTTCCATAACTGATAATCCTGTTCCGGCAAAATTTAAAACAGCTTCAGCTGTGTTTTTAATGGTGTATTCCGGTAAGATAGATGGTCCGGCGTAAAAATTGTGCTTTTTCATGCGTTAAATAGTTTATTTTTTACACTTGTTAGCCATTTCCAATAACTTAGCTATTGTTAATGGATGCTTCATATTCATTAATTATTATAATTCTTTTATTGCTTCAATATTGTATTTTATTCGTTAAGATTTTCATGTTAAAGAATATCAAAAATATCTTAATATTGAAATCTTGCGCAAAATTAGAAAAATATGGCACTAAAAACCATTATTTTCTATAAAACATGCACACAAATGCCTTTGGATTTGGTGTGTTTTAATCAAATTAAGGATTAATTTAATAGAAAAGTGAGGGTTAATGTGCTGTTAATTAAACAGATGTATTTATAATCGATTTTTTAAAAGTTATGATATTAATCACGAAAAAATTCTTTAATTATTGACTAATATCATTTAAATCGGTAATATAATAATTAACCAATAGCGTTTTGTTTAACAGGATGAATGCTAAATAAAAGGTGTTTTAGTTATTTTAGCTTTCAATTTTCTATTTCTGACTTTAATATATATATCCGAATCTATCTTACTATAATCAGTTTTAATATATCCCATTCCGATTCCTGTCTTTAAGATAGGGGAATGCGTTCCGGACGTAACTCTTCCAATTGTTTCATCAGACTCATTAACAATTTCATATCCATGTCTTGGAATACCGCGATCAATCATTATAAATCCTTTTAATCTTTCGCTAACTCCATTCTCTTTTTGATTTTGTAATAATTCTTTATCAATAAATTTTTTGCTATCTGTAAATTTAGTTATCCAACCCAGGCTGGCCTGAATAGGAGAGGTGGTATCATCTATATCATTTCCATATAAGCAATATCCCATTTCTAATCTTAATGTATCTCTGGCTCCAAGTCCTATGGGTTGTATGCCAAACTCAGATCCAGCTTCAAAAACGGCTTCCCATATTTTAACAGCATCCTTATTGTTCATATATAGTTCAAATCCACCAGCACCAGTATATCCTGTATTTGAAATGATTACATCCTTAATTCCTCCTATTTCACCAATCGTAAAACTATAAAAAGGAATTGCCGACAAATCAGTTTTAGTTATTTTCTGTAATGCTTCAGTGGCTTTAGGTCCCTGAATGGCAAGTTGAGAAATTGAGTCTGATGCATTTTCTAATTCAGCATTCATTGTGTTATTCTTCACACACCAATTCCAATCCTTTTCAATGTTGGCTGCATTTACAACCAAAAGATATTTCTCATTTTCAAATTTATAAACTAATAAATCATCTACAATACCGCCTGTTCCATTAGGAAAACAACTATATTGTGCTTTACCAATCGTGAGTTTTGATGCATCATTAGAAGTAATTTTCTGAATAAATTCTAACGCATCAGAACCTTTAACCCAGAACTCACCCATGTGAGAAACATCAAAAACACCTACAGATTGCCTGACTTGTAAATGTTCATTATTGATCCCTGAGTATTCAATTGGCATTTCATATCCGGCAAAAGGAACAATTTTAGCTCCAAGATTCTTATGTATAGAATAAAAAGCAGTCTTTTTCATTATATATTTTGTAAATTAAGAAATATGTTTTTAAATTAATGAATATTCAAATGTATAACTTTTGATTTTAGATGAATATGATATATATTATCTTTTGAAAATCATTAATTAAATATTGTTGGTTTTCAATCTGTAAATATTATTTTAATCTGAATATATAAATAATGATTTGAATGTTGATAATTCTTATTCTGGAAAATGCAGAAAATCACTTGATATTGTTATTATAGAGGATTGTTTATACATTAGTTTAATAATCAAAAAGTAGATCTAAACTGTGAATCTTTAATAAAAAAAACTAGATTTGTAGGTGATAAATTGTTAATATTAGTAATCTATTCTTTATGTCGGAAAAATATAAATATGTAGATCTTTCTTATTTAGAGGGTATTGCAGAAGGGGATAAAGATATTATAAAAGAATTGGTTGAAATTTTTTTAGACCAAATGCCAGAATTCACTGAAGGATTTGCTGATAGTTTTCAAGATAAAGACTGGCTTAAAATCGCAGCAATTGCTCATAAGGCAAAATCATCTGTAGTTTCAATGGGAATGAATGATCTGGGTAATAGAGATCTTAAAAATCTGGAATTATTATCTAAGCAAATGAGAATATTGGAACTTGAGGAAAAAGATACTATTACGGATGCACAAAAAGAGGAGATTCAAGTTTTGCATCGTAATTTTGATGGTTATCCGGAAGATAGAATTAACTGGGTTGTTAAAAATGCTAATGTTACTACAATAAAGGAACTTATTGATAAGTTCAACCAGGTTTGTGATAAGGCAGTTGAAGAGTTAAGTAATGTAATGAGTACCTATTAAATTGATATAATATCTCATGATAGAAACAAATGTAAATAACGGAGTTGTGGTTGCTAGCATCAACGATTCAGATAGACTAAATGCAGCCGTAGCAGAAGATGTTAAAAATGAATTATCTGCTATTGTGTCGAAAAGTGGAAGCAAAGTGTTATTAGACCTGTCAAATATTAAATTTATCGATAGTACAGGAATAGGAGTACTTATATCAGCTTTAAAAACCTCACGTCAGAATAATAATAGTTTTACTTTATGTTCTATTCAAAAGGACGTTATGAGCTTGTTAACTCTAATGAAGTTAGACAAGGTTTTCGACATACAATCAACAGTAAATGAATAGAGAAAAAAGAGGGTAATTTAAGTTATTAAATTACTCTCTTTTTTTTTATTCTTTGAGTGAGGCACATATATTTAATAATAAATGTGCCTTTGTATTATATAATTTCCATTGTTTGAGCTGGAGCCCAGCCAACATTACCATCGCTTAATTGTATTCTATTCCAGTTACTAACACTTTCCAATATTTCGACTTTAGTGCCTTCATGTAATATAAATAATTCCGTGCCTTCAACTGAAGGAGAACTTTTTACGGTTACAGAAGCTTCAAATATAATTGCGTTATTTCTATTCGTTAACAACGACTTTTGGTTGGAAGAAAAATTAAAAGTGAGAATTGAAATAACAATAGATAAAATTGAGAGGTAGAAAAATAATTGTTTAATAGACCTACTTCTTGACAATAAAAAGATAGATAATGAGGTAAGTGATATGATAAAACAAATTATCGATATTGTTGCCCAATTATCAGACTTATTTGAGTTCATAAATCTTTTAAACCAGGCACTTAGAAAGAACTCTCCGACATTGTCTAACTTGTCTGTAATCTGAGAGTTACACATCTCCAGATTGTACTTTGTATCTTTATCATTGGGATTTAAAAGCAAAGCTCTTTCATAATTTATTATGGCTCTGGGTAGGTTTCCTATTTTATAATAGGAGTTACCCAGATTATAATATAGTCCAGAACTCTCCATGCCTGAGTTTAAAACTTCATTATAGCCTTGTATTGCTTCATCATAATTAGCATCGATATAGGCTTGATTTGCAACTGTTATGCGGTTGTCTTCTGCAAAGGAATTAATTGCAAATAATATACAAAGTAGAAATATATATCGTTTCATCATTCTCAATTTTACTTCTTAATTTGATTATCTAACTTGCTAATATTATTCAAGGCTTTATTATACAATGCATCCATTGCCTGAGTATCGCCAGAGGAAGGAGAGAACCTGGCAAATTCGCAAGTGTCAAGTATTGTCATTAATTCATCTTTAATATCTTCAGATGCACCTCTTTCTATAATTTGCTGAGCAGCTTTTTCTTTAGTTAATTCACTGACCGGCAAGTATAGTTTATCACTTAAGTAATTATATAATGCTTTCAGAACTTCTTCATAAAAAGCTTCGTGATTTTTCTCTTTTAAGTAAATCTTTGACTTTTTTAATCTTCTTGTTGCCATTTTATTGGCCTTCTTATTCTTAACCAGATTTATGTTTGCGTTTTCATGCATTCGTTTTTTGTTAATGAAGAAAACAATTATAAACAATAATAATGGAATGATATATCCTGAATAGAACCACAATGATCCAAACAGAAAGGTTCCTTTCTCTTTAAGTTTAATATTATCCTTTTTAATAAATCGGATATCCTTACCAACAAATTTTACATCTTCACGGTTTACGCCCGATGGACGGTATATTGTTGTTTCTTCAGGAGAATCGGATTTCTCAACTTCGATTACAATCGGATCTGATTGTAAGGTTTTAAATTGATTTGATTTAAGGTCGAAATAACTGAATTTTAAAGGATCAATTGTATATGTTCCTCCAAAGCGTGGTATGATTAGGTATTCGAAAGTTTTTGATCCTTTCATACCTGCTGTCGTATTTGTAAACTGATTGTCTGTAGTTGGATCAAAAGTATCAAAGTCCGTAGGAATATTAAATTCAGGAGCAGAAATTAGCTTATGATTACCCGTACCCGAAATTACAACTTTAATTGTAATACCATCATTTACTTTAACTTTATTCTGAGATGTGGTTACTTTAAGATTTAAATCACCAACACCTCCGGAAAATGTTTTAGGTCTTGCTGAAGGATATGGTTTAACGTTTACTTTTAAAGATCTTGATTTAACGCGTTTCTTTATTACCCTATAGTTATTGTCGAAGAAATCGTCGAAAATGCTATTAGACCTTCTCCTTACTCTTTGTTTTATTAAAAACTCAATTTCAGTAGGATCAATTGTAAATGAACCAGTCTTTTGAGGATAGAGAACCTTTTGCTCTAATTTGCCAACTCGGTATTGTTTGTTATTTTTTACCTCATAATTCCATTCAATATTTACATTATTCATTAAATCCTGGACAATGAAGTTTCTATAATCCGGATGTTTAATATCTGAAATATTATCAAGGTTAATCCGTGTATATATTTTAGTTGTTAATACTAAGGGTTCACCTTGATATATGCTTGATTTATTTTTCGATACAGTTATAAAAAGGTCATCGTCAGAAAAAGAACCGTCACCATTTGTATCTTGTGGCTGATTTGATGTGTGGTTTTGATTTCCTTGATTTTTAACTACATCAATTGACAGACTATTGCTTTCGAATCTCTTACCATCCACAGTTACCTGAGCCGGACCTATTGTATACTTTCCTGGTTTGTCACATTTTAATAAATAGGTATAGGAGTATTGTTTACTACGGGAAACCTTACCATTGATTATCTGTGTACTTGAGCTAGTCATAATACTTGGCCCCATTAATACAGTGAAATCATTTAATTGAGGCAAGCGAAGGTCTTCTCCTTCTTCATTCAGGCTGTATATTAATTGAAATTTTTCGCCAGCCAGCACAGCTCTTTTGGCCTGAGCAACAAAATTAATATCCTGCGCCATAAGACTGATAGTACCTGCGAAAAATAATAGTAATACAAATATTTTGTTTTTCATCTGTCTAAAATTAGTATCGTACTGATAATCTGACCCATTTTAAGGGTGGTTTATTTTGATT
Organism: Marinilabiliaceae bacterium; assembly: GCA_050296935.1. Classification (GTDB taxonomy): domain Bacteria; phylum Bacteroidota; class Bacteroidia; order Bacteroidales; family Marinilabiliaceae; genus Saccharicrinis. The sequence goes on from JBNKRV010000136.1 coordinate 7,901, forward strand.
TCAGCTTTTCTTTTTAACTAGAACTATAATAAACTCGTTATTTTACCACAAAAGTAATATTTATCTGATCTTTTGTAACAATGTCTTGTCGGTTACCAGTTTTTTTCAATATTACCTGCTGGTTGGCCTTCAATTTTTTTCATTTTTTCCTGAAGTTCTTTTTCGTCCTGATCAAGTGCATTTAATATTCTCTGAGCATCTTGCTTTGATATATTGTTATCCTGTTGTTGAGTTTGTTGACTGTCTGGCGTGCCGTCGTTATTAGAGTCTGTATCCCTGTAATCCGGAATGCCATCGTTATCGGTATCTTTGGGTTCGTTAGGATTTTCACCTGCTTCTTCTTTATCAGGTCGCCCATCATTATCAGAATCCTGATCCTTATAATCCGGTGTCCCATCTTTATCAGTATCCTGGTTTTCGTTCTGATTTCCGTTCTGGTCTTCTTTTTCTTTCTCGTCAGGAATTCCATCACCATCAGAATCCTTTTGTTGATTGTTTTGGTTCTGGTTTTGATCTTTATTTTGTTGATCCTTGTTGTTCTGATCTTTATTTTGATCCTTATTTTGCTGATCCTGCTTATTTTGTTCTTGTTGTTGTTTCATTTTCATTGCAGCAATCAGATTATACCTGGTCTCATTGTCCCTTGGATTATTTTTTAGGGCTTTTTTATACGAGGAAATTGCATTATCAAGATCCTTTTTGGCCATGTAAGTATTCCCAAGGTTATGATGAATTTCAGCAATTTGTTCTTTGCTAAGATTTTCCTGGTTTATACTTTTAAATTGATTTAAGGCATCATCATACTTTTCTTGCTTAAAATATGCATCTCCCAAATTAAACTCAGCTTCAAATGATGATTTATTTTCCTTAAGTTTATCTAAAGCTTTTTTATAAGCAATTTCTGATTCGATATATTTTTCATTGGTAAATTCATCATTTCCTTCACGAATGAATTTCCGTTCTTTTTGTGCAAATATGCTGGTTGCAAATGAAATTAATAGGGTAGCAAATAATATCTTTCTCATTTCGTTTCCTCCTTTTCTTCAAAAATGTTAATGTTTTTCAGGTACTTGTTTTTTCTTTCCAATACCATAAAATCAATTAATAAAAGAAGTAGTACAATTATTGCAATGTATTGAAATTGATTTTCGTAATCCGTGTAAATTTTGGCATCCATTTCTGACTTTTCAAGTTTCGATAGATGATCCACCAAATCATTTATTCCTTTTCTAATGTTATTTGCCGGAATAAACTCACCATCGCCGGCCGCCGCTATTTTAGCAAGCATTTCTTCATCCAGTTTAGAAATAACAACGTTCCCCTGTCGGTCTTTCATGAAATTGTTTTTTCCTCCTCCTGGAATTGGAATTGGTGATCCTTTGGGTAAACCCATTCCAACCGTGTATACTTTAATCCCTTTTTGTGCTGCTGCTTTAGCAGCTCCCATGGCATCATCTTCGTGATTCTCACCATCTGTAATTACAATAATGGCCCGGTTGATATCTTCCTGCGAACTAAAAGAATTAATACTTTTAGTTATGGCTGTACCAATAGCCGTTCCTTGTGTTGGTATTAAATCGGTATTAATGGAAGATATAAACATCTTTGCTGATGGATAGTCTGTGGTAATAGGTAATTGAGTATATGCCTGACCGGCAAATACAATTAAACCAACTTTATCATTTTTAAGTTTGTCAACTAGTTGATATATAGCTCTTTTAGCTCTGTCTAATCTACTGGGTTGTATATCCTGAGCATTCATACTATTTGAAACATCTAGAGCAATGATAATCTCAATACCCTTTCTTTTTACAGTTTCAAGTTTTGTGCCAAATTGAGGGCCAGCTACGGTGATTATTATTGCAATTAGTGCCAATAACATAATGTAGAACTTAATGATAGGCCTGATAGATGATGCATTGGGCATCAAAGAGGCCAATAAATCAGGGTTTCCAAACCGCTCAATGGCTTTTTTCTTTCTTTTGCCAATAATAAGACTTAAGAAAGCTAATATGGGTATTATTACTAGGAAATATAGATAATCCGGGTTTTCAAATTTAAGCATACGATTATATTTTATAACGTGATTAAGGCAAGTTTCTTAATACAGTTGCTTTCAGAAATACTTCTAAGAGAATAAATAGAGCAGCTAATGCTGCAAATAATAAGTATTTTTCAGAACGTTTAGTATATTCTTTAACCTCAATTTTTGTTTTTTCCATTTGGTCAATTTCCTCATAAATCTTTTTAAGACTATTCTTATTGGTTGCTCGGAAGTATTGACCTCCAGTGATTTTTGCAATGTCTTGCATTATGGCTTCGTCTATTTTTACTTCTTCTTCAACCAATCTTGTTCCATATGCTGTTTGTACAGGGATTTGAGCCACACCTTTTGAGCCTACACCTATTGTATAAACACGAATTCCAAAGGTTTTTGCAATTTCGGCTGCAGTTAAAGGTGCAACTTCACCCTTGTTATTTACACCATCAGTTAATAAAATAATGACCTTAGATTTAGCATCACTATCCTTTATTCGATTGACGGCAGTGGCCAATCCAAGTCCAATGGCTGTACCATCTTCAATCATTTGGGTTTTTATATCCTGCATCAGGTTTAACAAAGATGCTTTATCCGTGGTCAGGGGACATTGAGTGAAGCTTTCTCCTGCAAAAATAACCAAGCCTATTTTATCATTTTCGCGTGCTGATATAAATTGAGTAGCTACATCTTTTGCAGCCTCTAATCTGTTTGGTTTAAAATCTAAAGCCTCCATACTTGAAGATGTGTCAAGTGTCATGACAATATCAATACCTTCGGTAATTACATCTTTTGAACTGTTTGTTGATTGAGGACGTGCCAAAACAATAATAATTAAAGCAATGGCAATTGATCGCAATACAATAGGTAAATGCCTTAGGTATACTTTCCAGGATACCGGTGCATTTGTAAATCCTTTCAGTGATGATATCTGAAGTGATGCCTGGGCACTTTTATGTTTCCATATATACCAACCTATCATAGGTAATAGTATAAATAACAGGTAAAAGAATTCAGGATGTAAAAAAGTGATGCTATTCATTTTGTTTATATGTTATAGAGAATTGCATTTAATATTATTCAGAAGCTTTTGAATTTTCCTGGTTCATTAAAGCCTCTTTTTCTTCTTCCAATGTTTTTACTATTTCTTTTTTCGTTTTATCAACAAAAAAGTATGCATTCATCAGGCTTAACCCATTTTCATCGGGAAGGGGTTCGTACTTTGCAAATTTTACCAAATCGGATAATTCAAGTACTTGTTTTAATTGATCAAAAGCCTTTTTCTCAATTTCTATTTTATCTTGAATCGATTCGAATATTTCGATTGAAGTTTGTTCTGGAGCTGGGATTTTATATCTGTTTTCAATATATTCTCTCAAGGTGTTAGAAATTAATGTGTAATACTCTTTAACCTTATTGTGCTCCCATAACTTCAGTTCTTTTATTCTATCCAATTCACGTAGGGCAACAACATGTGCTGGTTCATTCGGTTTTGATTTAACAAAAATTGATCCTGTATCTAATTGTTTTTTTCTATAATATATATATAGCCATACCAATAGTGCAAGAAGAATCAATATTCCTCCATAGAGATAGATGTAATTGAGGATTTCAGTAATTTTAAATGGAGCTTCTTGTACCCCTTTTATATCAAACAAACCTTTTTCCGGATCTACTTCTTCAAAAGGATTTACAACCATCAGGCTTAAAGGATCCGTATCAATTATTTTTTTTAGTTCACCTTCAATTAGTTCGAATTTGAAAGGAGATATATAATGTAAACCCGAATCAAATGATGTGATCCTGTATAATTGAGTAAGAACAAGTCTGTTATTTTCAATTTTAACACTGTCAATTCCTCCTTTGTCAACAATTTCAATATTTTTTGTTATTGTATCGTTTAATGTCGGAAAGTTAATCTTAACACCTTCAGGCTGACTTACTTCTAATTTCAAATCTATTTGCCCACCAATTAATATGGTTGTTGAATCTAGAGTAGCAGTAACATTTACATTTTGTGCATTAGTTTTATTAATTATACCAATACAAATAATAATTACAGCTATAAGATATTTAGATTTAAAGCGCTTAATAAAAGGACAAAAACCAATTACTTTATTGCTCATTACATTCTTTTTTTAAATAAGTACATTAACGATTTTACATAGTCTTCATCCGTTCTTATGGAGGTATTGTCAATTCCACATTTACTGAATATAGATTTTGTGTTTTCTTCGTTTTCGATCCACCACCTTTTGAACGAGTCTCTCACTTCTCTGTTGGAAGTATCTATCCATGAATAATCACCACTTTCAGCATCTTTCATTTTAACCAGACCAATTGATGGCATTTCAGTCTCACGTTGATCGTAAATCCGTAAGGCGACGAGATCGTGTTTCTGGTTTGCAATCTTTAAAGGACGTTCAAAATTTTCGTCAATAAAATCAGATATTATAAATGCCGTACATCGTTTTTTAATCGCATTTGTAAAATACCTTAAGGCTTCTCCAATGTTCGTTGTTCTGTTTTCAGGAGTAAACGAAATCAGTTGGCGTATAATGTGTAATATATGTTTACGACCTTTCTGTGGTGAAATAAATTTTTCAATCTTATCAGAAAAAAAGATAACCCCGATTTTATCATTGTTTTGAATGGCTGAGAATGCTAAAACTGCGGCAATTTCAGTAATCACATTTTTCTTGTATTTAAATGATGTTCCGAATTCGCGTGAACCTGAAACATCAATTAATAACATCACTGTCAACTCCCTTTCTTCTTCAAATACTTTAACATACGGATGATTAAAACGGGCAGTAACATTCCAATCAATATTTCTGATGTCATCTCCGTATTGATATTCCCGAACCTCACTAAAGGTCATACCTCTGCCTTTAAAAGCAGAATGGTATTCTCCTGCAAATATATTGTTTGAAAGCCCTCTGGTTTTTATTTCAATCTGACGAACTTTCTTTAATAGTTCTGCTGTTTCCATCTTTAAAATTATTAATGGTAAAACATTTATTCAGAGGTTTTATCACCTCATAATATTCCCAAATAAAGATGTCTATGGTACTTCAACAGTATTTAATATGTCGTTAATAACTTCAATAGAAGTAATGTTGTTAGCTTCAGCTTCGTATGATAAACCAATTCTGTGGCGTAGCACATCATGACAAACAGCACGCACATCTTCAGGAATTACATAACCTCTTCGCTTAATAAATGCATATGCTTTAGCGGCCATTGACAAACTAATACTTGCACGAGGAGAACAACCGTAAGAAATCATTTCAGCGTATTTGTCAAGTTTATATTCTGATGGGAAACGGGTTGCAAATACAATATCAACAATATATTTTTCAATTTTCTCATCCATATATACCTCTTTCACCACTTTACGCGCTCTGATAATATCTTCAGGTTTTAGTATTGTGGATGCTTTTGGGAAAGATTGTGCCAGATTATGACGGATAATTAATTGTTCTTCTTCCTTTGCAGGGTAATCAATTACCAGTTTTAGCATAAATCTGTCTACCTGAGCTTCTGGTAATGGGTACGTACCTTCTTGTTCTATAGGGTTTTGAGTTGCCATAACCAAAAATGGCTCGCTAAGTTTATGAGTAGACTCACCAATTGTTACTTGTCGTTCCTGCATGGCTTCAAGTAGAGCACTTTGAACTTTAGCTGGGGCTCTGTTTATTTCGTCAGCTAATACGAAATTGGTGAAAATAGGTCCCTTTTTAATAATAAACTCTTCATTTTTCTGGCTGTAGATCATAGTACCTAATAAATCTGCAGGAAGTAAATCAGGCGTAAACTGTATACGGCTAAAATCTGCTTCAACAATAGTAGCTAATGTGGTTATCGCAAGGGTTTTTGCTAAACCCGGAACTCCTTCTAATAAAATGTGCCCATCACTTAAAAGCCCTACAAGCAGACCTTCAACCAGATGTTTTTGACCTACAATAACTTTGTTCATTTCAATTGTTAATAAATCAACAAATGAACTTTCGTTTTTTATTCTTTCGTTTAACTCTCTTATATCAACTGATTGCTCCATGAGTTTTATTTTGTTAATGTTAAATGATTTTTTTGCTTAGCGAATTCAAAAATAGTTTAATATAAAACCGACTCATACATGAGGTTGTTAAATAATGTTAATTAAATTCTCGAATATGCTGTAAATACTATTTTTTAACTCTTCTTTAACTTTTCGTTTTCGATGCTTTAACGCATTGAACATTTCTTTATAACAACAGTTATAATGAAAAATCAAGTTGTAGTCTGAGCATTATGCTGTTGTCGTTAAATAAGAACTATTGAATTAAAAAAAACTTGATTTTTCTAAACCGGATTTGTAATGGTTGAGGTGATTTTGATGATTTACATATTGTAATTTTACAATGATGTAGTTTGAATATTTATAAAGAAATCACTTCGTAATTTATTGTAAAATTTAACATAGAAATTAAATGTTTGAAGATAGAGATTTTGTTTGTAAACACATGCTTGTCAGAAAGCGTGATTTAGTTAAAATAATCCATGAAAAGGGATTGAAAACCATGGATGAAGTGCAGGATGAAACCAATATTGCTACCATTTGTGGTTCATGCTACGCAGATATTGAAGAAATTTTAGAGGAAGAATTGAAAGCTGCGGCTAAAAAATAATCCTTTTAGATATATTATAATAAAACCCATTTTTGTACGTGTCATTTTGTGTAGTGATAAGTTCAAAAACGAGTTTTTATTATTTGGTTTAGTAGAGCTTATTAGCCTTTGTATAAAAGGGAACTGTCGCCATAACTTAAAAATCTAAAGTTGTTATTTAGCGCGTAATTGTAAATTTTTTTCCAATTGTCTCCTTTTGTAAAGGCTGAAATAAGTAATAATAATGTGCTGTTGGGCTGGTGGAAGTTGGTGATTAATCTATCCACAACTCTGAATTCATATCCTGGAGCAATTAAAATTCCTGTATAGCTTTCAAGTAGAATTTTCTCGTTTTGCTCCATATATTCCTTTAGTTTTTTTAATGAATCAGAAAAACTGTAATGTTGTGGGAGATTGTAGGGATCCCATTGATTGATATAAAAATCATCTGTTTTTTCAATTAATTTAACCCCAAGCCAATAAAGGCTTTCAAGGGTGCGAACGGTTGTGGTTCCGGTACTGGTAATATTTCCTTCGTTTTCAATTAGTAAGCAAATTGTATTGTAGTCTACAAAAAAGTGTTCAATATGCATGTCATGATCAGAAATACATTCGCTTTTTACTGGTTTAAACGTACCGGCACCAACATGTAAAGTGATATTTGCTGTTTTGATGTTTTTGTCAGTAAACTTTGATAATATTCCGGGTGTGAAATGAAGTCCGGCAGTTGGAGCAGCTACAGATCCTTTGTGCTTTGAGTATACAGTTTGATAGCGCTCAGTATCAATTTCTTCAGATTTCCTTTTTAAGTAAGGAGGTATGGGTATGTTACCAATTGCATCCATAATATCGCCAAATGAAACATCTTCATTATGCCAATTAAATTTAATAATCTGAGTTTCATCATTTGAATTCCCTTTTTCAATATTTAAGGTTAATTCGTTTTTTCCAGTTTTAACTTGCTTAGATAGTTTACCATCTTTCCATTTTTTAGAATTGCCAATAATGCATTTCCACGAACAATTTCCTTTGGCTTGAAAAGCAAGGTTAATGTCTACCGGAATATCGGGTTCTAAACAAAATATCTCAATTTTTGCTCCTGTTGCTTTTTGAAATTGAATTCGGGCTCGTATAACTTTTGTATTATTGAATACTACAAGGCTATTGGTTGGTATTAAATATGGTATTTGATTAAATGTAGTTTCTTTAATCGACCCATTGTAAATAAGGAGTTTCGATTCGGATCTTTCATTAACAGGAAACTTTGCTATTTTTTCTTCGGGCAGTTCGTAGTTGTAATCAGATATTTGAATTGTGGGTTTGTTCATCTTTAATAAAGTCATGGTATTTGCAACATTACTCGATTCAACGACAATGGTGCATATTTTATTTTTTCGACTACAAAAATAATTAACTTTGGTCAAATTAACTTCAGTAATTTATGATTTTAATAAATCTGGTTGTAGGTTACTTTAATATATTTATATAATGAAAATCGAGATTGGAGATAAAGTTAGGTTTTTGAATGAAGTAGGAGGAGGGGTTGTAAGTAGAATTGTAAGTGATAAGTTAGTGCATGTTCTTGATGAAGATGGCTTTGAAATACCAGTTCTGTTAACAGAAGTTGTATTGGTGGAAAAAAATCAAGTTAATGATAAAGGTGTTGAAGGTAATGAACGGGCTTCAGTTGAGGATGAAGATTATACCTATGAGGAAACTATGGATGAAGGGGATCCTAAAGTGATGCTTTCGTTTATTAAATTAAAAGACGATGCTAATAAATTGAAAATGTACATGATCAATGATTCCAACTTTCATGTTTTCTATACTGTGGGAGATGTTAATGATGAATTGGTTAGTTTTATGTTTGCAGGTTCCATTGAGCCTAACACAAAAATAGAGCTGTTTGAATCTGATGTTCATTATTTTAGTGAAAAAGAACTTGATTTGCAATTAATACTCTATAGAAAAAGTTTTAGTTATAGCTCTAAAGCGCCAGTTTCAAAGAGAATTAAGCTTTCAGGAGTGAAGTTGGTTAGGGCTGGCAGTTATGTAGATAATGATTTTTTTGAGCAAAAAGCTTATTCTGTTTTTATCGTAAAAAGTGCATTTGAAAATAAATTAGAACAACTATCGGAAAAACAGTTGTATCAGGTTTTGAAAGAAAAGGAAAAAAAAGAACCTGTTAAAATCGCAAAGAAAAATAAAGATGGCGGAATCCTTGAAGTTGATTTGCATATACATGAATTAATAGATGATACAAGAGGTTTATCAAATAAGGAGATTCTGGATATTCAAATGGAAAAGTTTCATAAGGTGATGAATGAAAATAAGGGAAATAAGAATAAAAAAATTGTGTTCATTCATGGAGTTGGAAATGGTGTGTTGAAATCAGAAGTTAGAAAAGCGCTTGAACGAAAATACAAATGGCATTCGTTTCAGGATGCTTCTTTTCAGGAATATGGCTTTGGAGCTACTATGGTGGTGATATAATAGTGAAGTTTTTGTTGGTTTAGCTTGGATCTGTAGATATTGACATAAGAATGGATTATTGTGTAGTATGGTAATTGATACCATGAGTCGAAATTGGATTGTAAATATTTATAATAAATGTATGGATTAATGTAAGGTATAGGTATATAAAATAATTATAGATGGAGTAAAGCCCGAATATGTGTACAAAACACATATTCGGGCTTTTTTTATAAATATATATTGTAGATAACTTATATTGTAATTGCAATATCTGATATATAATTGAAGAATTCAATTATTTTAAAACACATTTATATATATCTATATTATCTTTCTTATCTAGAAAAGTAATAATCTAATTTATAATATTTAATTTCTAATATAATATGATATAATGAATTTATAAATAAGATATATACATTTATAAATAAGATTTTGAAAATTTGCAATTGTAAATTAATAATTTTAGATTTGTTCCATATTGTATATATTAGCAATAGTATAATAGATTTAAGTAAGATGTAGTTATGCATTATACAAAATTTACAAAGAGAGACTTTTTATATAAGTTAGATGAGATTACAGCCTTCAGTATCCGTAGAAATGAGATAAGGGATGCTGTTAGTGGTTATGGGTATGATCAGACACGTTTGAAAGAAGGCAGAGATTTGTGGGAGAAGTTAAAAATGCTCCATGTAGAGGCCTATGAAAAATCTGCATTAAAAAGAGATTTGTTTGCTAAGAAGAAAAGGTTTCAAAATAAGATTCATAAAATCTACATGAAATTTTTAAAGTTGGCCAGAATAGCTTTTTCAAATGATATTGAAGCGCAGGAGGCTTTGATGTTGACAGGTGCCAGGTCGAGGACTTATGATAAGTGGATTGAACAGGTTTCTGTATTTGTGAATAATATTTTATCCAGTGATGAATATATAGAGGTGATGGCCGGATATGGAATTGAGAAAAAAGATTTTGTTTCTCTTAAATCAGAAGTAACTGAAATGCGAAATCTTTCAGATAGATGTATTAAAATAACAGCTACTGTTCGAATGGTTAATGATAGGGTTAAAAGGGAAACAATTATTGTTCAGCGGTGGGTGAGTAGTTATTTGAAAGTGGCAAGAATTGCACTGGAGGAAAATCCTGAAGTTCTGGCATTACTGGGAATTGGTGATAAAAATTGAGTTGCTTGTTTGCCAGTAGGTTTGAAATATTAATCTGTTTTAATTGTTTGTTAGGCAAAAAAGAGAAGGTATAGGCCAGATAGGTGTAACAAAAGGATTGCTTGTCCGTACAAATAGTTTAGATAAAAAATGCTTGTTGAAAAATACTTAATATTTATGTTTTGTTTTTCAAATATTTGTAGTTGGTTTGTGTGTTGACCTATTTTTTAATGAGCAGAATGAAATATATTTAAAAGGAATGTTCTTAAAGGCGTGATACTTAATTAAATTGGGACCTTAATTAAGAGTACTTTTGAGAAGCATTTAAGTTATTAAAAACGATGACTTATAAGACTAGGAGTCATTATATTTTGTGATTATGATGAGAAACTTAAACCGATCATTCATTTTAATTGCCTTTTTAGGTATGTTGGTATTTGGGAGCCATGGAGAAATCTTTGGTAAGAATAATCCTTTAATAACAAAAAAACAGGCAGATTTATTAAAGAAGGAGTCCAAAGCTATTGAGAGAGGTGATTTGGTGGCAGCAGCTGCTTTGGCTACTGAAGCTGGTACTGATCATGGACTTAATGAAAATTATTGTTTTGATGATGCGTCCTTTATAATGACACCGACATTTTATGGTGCTGAGTTAACAGGAGGGAGTTGGAAAGGCGCACCCGACGAGCCTTGGGTCGATTCTTCCACAGGTGAATTTATACCTTCAAATGTTCCAGTGTCCTCTTTGGGTAATTTTATTTCTGTTACATATGTGATTCCTGATGCTATGGGTGTAGATCAGGAATTTCGTGATTATACAAAGGTTCAGGCTCTTCCAGGTAAATATACTTTAAGTGGTCCTAATGAATTATGTGACGGAGATAATATTCAATTGGAGCTTGATGGATCAGATGGAAACGCAATGTATTATTTAATGAGAGATCCGGATTTAGATGGGCCTCTTGGTTCGGTTATATATGGTAGTACGCCTGGTACTGGTTCAAATTTAAGCTTTAATGTGTCGGTTGGTGGAAGGTATACCATTGAGGCAGAACAAACTTATGTTGATGCAAATTGTAGAAATGTAATGACTGGAATTGTTGATGTTACAGTGCATTCGTTACCAATACCAACTGCATCAAATGATAGTCCTAAGTGTGAAGGAGGTAATGTTGTTTTAACAGGCGGACCCAGTGGAATGAGTTCGTATAGCTGGACTGGTCCAAATGGATATTCAAGTTCAATTCAAAGTCCAACAATAAATAACATTAGTACTTCAGGTAATGGTATATATACAATTAGTGTAGTAGATAACAATGGTTGTAGTGCCAATGTAACAACAAATGTTGTCGTAAATTCAAATCCAACTATAACAGCTTCAAGTAATTCGCCTAT
>JBNKRV010000137.1:0-14813 GCA_050296935.1 Marinilabiliaceae bacterium
ATTCATAGCTTTTCATTAAATAATCGATTTACGGCTCTAAATTTTATCACCATAGCTCGCTATGTCTCAAAAATTTATATTGTAAATCAATCATTTACTGAAATTTGAGCTCGCTAATTTTAATCGAACTCAGGTTAATACTATTTGTCCATTTATAAACGAATTCTAATGGCTTTTTTTAAAAATCTTAGTAAAGACTATTGCGCCATCCGAATAAATTTCTTTTACAATGAAAATTCCAGTCCTATGTTCAATGTCCGCAAGCTCACGTCCGGTCAAAGTATAGTATGACTTTTTCATTACTGTTGCATTGGGACCCGGGATATCATCAATTCCACTTTTATCTTCAACTATACCCGAAAGAACAATTGTTTTATTAAATGCACCCGGGGATGAAAGTTCAATATTTTCATTATACTCACTATAATCCAAATCAGAAACTAACCTGATGTATATCTGAGTTTCAGAAACCAGCCCATCAATCTGGCTTAATGTTAAACTTTTAGTATAACCTTGATTTTCTTCCAGTGAGATTTCATAGTTCGCTGGAGCTGTAATGGTAATATCATTCGTCAATTTAGCGCCGGAAATTATGACTTGCTGGCTTACCGATGGTCCTTCACCCATTACATAGTAAAAGTCATTCAGAGCTGTAATATCAGATGAGTTAATATCCTGAATATAAATAGTCGGAGGATCATATTCACTGGAATTAGATAGAAATACTGTGTCAATTACAAATGGATTACTACCATCAGACCAAAAACCTGCAATATAAATATGATCCGGATTAAGCATTGTACCATCATTTTTTTCTGCATGTTCGAGCATAACCACCACTTCTTGGTTATTTCCGAATTTATATGAGGCTGGTGATCCCCAATAACTACTTCCGTCATATATATTAAAAGCGACATCTGCAGGATTACCAGCTCCTAATCGAGCGATGATATATTTATAGCCGGACAAATCAATACCGCTATATTGCCAGCCACCAAATCCCCATTGCCCGGTATGCAGCGTATTTGTAGCTCCATCAAAGGTTCCATCCTCCCAAATATCCGGATTAAACAAAGCATTTGTCAATGGAAATGTTGTAGAAGTTATATTGATGGTTAATTGCCTCTTTTCCCCTAAAGGAGAAACATACGAAAATTCCAATATTGCCTCACCATCAGCTATCGATGTAATAATTCCATTTTTATAGGTAATCACTTCCGGATTATTATTCAGGCATTCTACTTCCTCTCTAATAACCTCGGTATGTCCATCTTCAAATAACGCCCTGATATCCAACATTGTATTACTCCCGGAAAGAATAGTTATTTGATCACCCCCTTCTACATACACATCAGACAGTGTTAATGATTCCTTAGAATAACTTTCAAAGCTGTCCGGATAGAAAATATTCTCTTCAAATTCACTTTCTGTAGTAAACCAATCCACATCAACGTATCCTCCTGTTTGAACTGTAGCATAGTTAAAAATCCCAAATCGGTAACCAGACACTATTTCAGGATTTTTTTCAAGGGACACATCCACTCCTGATTTAGTATATGTGCTATTGTCAAAACTATAGTATAACTCAGCTTTGCTTGTATTAAAATTGACAATGACACGCAGATATATCTCTGATCCGACAATAGTAGCACCTGTTTGAAGAACATTACCAACAGATGTAACCACTTTCTTTTCTCCTCCTATCATTTGAACACCAATAAATCCGTAATTATCCTGAAAAACTGACAGTCCTGAAATATCACCTTCAATCATATGATCAATCTCCATTTTTATGGTTCCAAAAGAATGATCTACATCTGATGAATATGCAAATATACGCTGTGAGAGGATGTTCTGAGCATTTGCAAAATTATCAGTTACACCAGTTGTCTGTAATCTTAAATAACCAGCTCTCTCCATCAACGACCATTTTGAATCATCTGGTTGTTGTTTCCAGCTCCACTGCTTTCCTAAAATATAATGACGAAAAACATCATTTGTTTCTATTGATCTTAATGGATAATCTCTACCCACATCGGGCTTTTGAATACTGGTTCCATCTATTACAGTCTCATCAATTATCGGTTCAGTTCCATTCCATGACACCGGCAGTAGCTGAGGAACACTGCCCAAAGCCCCCTGGTCGTAACTAATAATTGCCCACCATTCTCCGTTGTTAGTTTCTATTAATGATCCTGAGTGAACATCTGCATCATTCACAAGTTTATTATTCTCTAAAGGGATATTTTCTATTGATACATCACTATATGACCAATTAACAAGATCTCTGGATTCTAAAATAGTTTTATCAGGATTAGCATTTGTATTGGTTGAAACCAAATAGTAGGTATCATCAACTAATACAACTAACGGATCAGGAAAATCACCGTTAATTACAGGATTTGAAAATGTACCATTACCATTATCGCTTTGTACAATATATGCGAAATCAGGCTTTGGTACATTAATATTGGCATATTCCTGATACCAATGAAAAATTGGCCATGGGCATGCTTCCGGATCATTAAGAAATACATAATTTTCACCTTCGGCTGGTTCTTTATCTACAAAATCATCCAGCAAATCCGGGCTTGTAAAAAGAAGCCAACTCACGTTACCACAATCATCTACTATTTTTTTAAAATTTGCTCCAAAACCATCACCTCCGGCAATACCTGTAACCTCTTTCCCCCAGGAAGCATTGTATTTCTCCGGAGCCCAATCCATTTCAGTAACCATAATTGGTGCTATATCCGCAATTGGCTGAACCTGTTTATCCCATCCACTTTGGAAAGGTTCATAACCTTGTCCACTATTAAACCAACCCGGATAAACATGAACAGCATAACCAATATTATCACCTTCAACCGGATTCACTGCAAACCCGGCATATTGCGATTGATACCCTAACCCTGGTACCCAAAGTATATTATCGGCACTTGTTCTCATAGTATCAACAATAGCCTGAAAATAGGTTTTTAAATTATCAAAATGCCCCTGAGAACCAGCCCCATATGTTCCATCAGGACCTAGTATATGAATTGGCTCATTGGCTAACTCAAACATGATATCAGGATGATTTCTTAATTTTGGATGTTGAGCAACGTATCCCCAGACTTTTAGAAGGTACTGCTGATATTCATCGCCAATAGCAATATTTTCGGGACTTACCCCCGGAGGACGCATCACAACATATAATCCCTTTGTGATGGCATATTCAGCCATAGGAATAAAAACCTGATCGAGATAAGTTTTAAACCTATCAAAATCAAACGCTGAAATATCATGTTCTCCATCAGTCTGGACACCTGGTGTATTAGACCAATAAGGATCCATATGCAAACGAATAAAATTCATTTTCCAACCAGCGTTCAATATACCGTCAATTAAACCTTGGTTATAAGTTAAACAAGCATCTACATCATAGTTATTCCATTGTGAATTCTGCTCATTAAACCATGGAGAATACGTTTGTGCGAATCCATGCAAATTCACCATATTACCATGATTATCTTTTAAATAACGACCTTCAACATGAAGTTGAGGTAATGGCATATTCTCCCATGCAAAAATAGTATTGACATGTATAAAACATATAAATAATAGAATCATTTTTAATACTAAAGACTTCATTACGACTATATTTTTGATTTAATAACTTTGATATATTTCTTTTTAACACCTACTATATAAATGCCTTCTGGCAATCCTACAACCGCGTTTTCCCTTTTGACCAAGGATCTGATTTTATGTCCGGAAATTGTGTATACATCTACTTTATCCGGTAAACAATTTAAATTCACAACATCCTCAATACCGGAATTATTAATTCCTGTAGAATTTGCCAGAGATATACTTTCAATGATAAAAGGATTATTACCATTTGACCAAAAGCCTGCTATATAAATATGGTTTCGGTTAAGGGGAGTACCATCTTCTTTTTTCGCATTTAATAAATCCACTATAATTTCGCGACTATTTCCAAATGAAAACGTAGCAGGAGATCCCCAATAACTGTTTCCATCAAAAAGTTTAAACTGAACATCAGCGTTATTATCACTACCCAGTTTTACCACAATATTGTTATAACCAGAAATATCAATCCCATCAAATTGCCATCCTCCAAATCCCCATTGTCCGGTGTGAAGTGTATGGGTATTTTCATCAAATGTTCCATCTCCAAAAATATCAGCATTAAATAACCCGTTGCTTAATGGAAAAATTGTAGATGTTACCTTAAAACTAATTTGTTTTTCTTCGCCCAATGCCCCGGTATATTTAGCAATGATATTTGCTTCCCCATCTATCAGGGAGTTCATAATACCATTTGAAATATTTATTACTTCAGCATTACTGTTCTCATATATTGCTTTGTAACATATATCCTCAAAATGTCCATCTTTAAAAAAAGCCGTTAGAGGAATCTTTTGTGATGTACCTGTTTGCATGGTAATTTCAGGGTCTGGAATGGACAAATAATCAACCATTTGTCCTTCTTCTGTGTCATACTTTTTTACAAGAGATAACATTTGAGTTCCATAACGACTCCCCAATTCACGGGCTCCTTCTGTTGTAAAATGAAAATCATCGGTACCCGGGCATCCCTCTGATGAAATTACATGTGAATTAGGTATATAATCAGGTAACGTAGCAATGATATCATTCATCCCATAACATATTCCACCTTGATCCTGATGTAACATTTCGCCGGCAAGCAATGGAATAGAATTAGGTTCAATATCCAGATCCTCAAGAATATTATTGTAGATTTTCTGAACTTTCAGAGGCCAGTCTGATTGTCCATTGTTCGTTTCTCCCTGATGTAATAATATTCCTTTAATTACTCCGCTTTGTTGTGCCTGCTTTGCCATTTCAATTAATCTGGCATACGGATTACCACCATATATATCCATTAGGCTTTTTTGCCAGGCATCGGCATTCTGATAATACTGCACATAATTATCCCTGTCAAATGCGTCTATTCCACTACCTCCTATAGCAACAACAATTACACCTACTTTAATACTGTCAGGCTGATGCTCTACCATGGTTCGACCAAAATAATCAGCCGGGGTTAATCCTGTATCCCAACGGCACAATGGCGGTACTGCAGTATACCAATTACCTACAGTACGGTTTAAATGGTCAAAATCTGAAGGTGATACTGTCATTACCTGAAAACGGTCATCTACTCCAGTATAATCTGAGGGTGCAATGGCTGCATTCCCCTCCATGTTTGATTGGCCAAAACATAAGTAAATGTGAAAATCAGGATCAGATTCTACAGTGCCTTGTGCGCATAATGTAGCACTAAAAAAAAGTACTATTATTGGTATTAATAGTAGTAATGTAGTTTTCATAAATTAATAAGTATATGATATATCAAAAACAAGCCTTCGTAGATCAATAATATCAGGCAACTAAGTTAATCCGGAGATAAATCAATCTATTTTAGTTTAAGATATTTCACTTTTAAAATCAGATATAAACCCATTTTAGCGCTTGTAATTTTCACCTTTTGCTATTCCATTTAAATTTTCCTTAATTATTTTATAAAATGAGGCATCAATTTTATATCGAACTCAGGTTATTATGTTGATGGATATCTAATACAAAACTGACATGGCCAGAGCAAATTATCGGGCACTCAGGAGCCCGATTTAAATACACATTGGTTATCATGATCTTACAAACATTAGAAAGACCTAATAGCACAACCGTTGAAACAGCTATTGAGGCAGGTGCACTGGTGACCAGTATTGATGATAAATGCTCTTTTACCAAAATGAGGATCGAATTTTTCCTTTCCCTTGATGTACTTAATCTGAGATCGATTAAAGTTTTCAGCATTCAGATTGACATAAAAAGCTGATATATAAGGAAAATCCTGTAGAGCAAGCGAGTCAGATCGAAAATTTTAACACTGCAGATCAGGTTTTCAGGGCATTTTTTTTAGTTTTCCACTTATAAACAGCGATCTTCTTCCTGAAAATCATTCGTAATAGCCAGCTATTAGTTCAGAATTTTCAGTTGAATCTCACTATTTATAAGTGGTCTGAAACATAGTTCTATCGAATACCTGTATAATCATTGATTATATGAGATAAATCCAGAATTTTATGTTGATCTCAGGTTATTAATATTATGCATAGAGTAGCAGTATATTAGTGGTTAACGCTAGTTTGATGAGACGAATAGCAAATGGGATATTTACACATTATTGCGCCCAAGCTTCCCCCTCTGGTGTCCGACGCCATTTAAAATACCCATCCAGAACATTGAGCGCAGCTTCGTCTGGAACAAGCCCTACATGTGGCTTTTGTTGTAAATACATTACATCAGGGTTATCATCACTAAAAGCAGGCCATTCAGGCACACCTTCGCCATTAGGATGCCCATATTTAGCAAAGTTTGTCCAATAGTTACCCATAGCCTCAGAAATTTCCAGATCTGATGCTGAAGCATTATCTGGATCTAAATGCTGAAAAACGTAGGCAACATCCTGCCCGTGAGGCGAACCATGGCCATATTGAGGCGAATCTTCAGGGTAATCAGGGTGTTGGTCGAAATAGTAATAATAAACTTTTGACTGCCCTGTTTGCGATTGCAGCCTTGCCCAGCTCCATGTTTGCCATCCAAAAGCAACATCGCGCATTAAATCGCGGGCAGTTTTAGGCACACTATTTTCAGCAAGAGGGTAAGCCTCTAACAAGGCACCGGCGAATTTACCGAAACGCTGTTTCACACTATTCTTTACATTCTCAGGATTTTTCTCCCACATAAAGCTGGCACCTTCATCGGAATTATATCCAATAAGAACAGGCACATCATTGTAATTACCATTCTCATAAAGCGTATGTTGGTCGTCCGGAATTACTACCCCATCAACAATCGGCCATCCACCGGGCATTGTCCAACCAGCCGGAATAAACTTTTCAGCTTCCATTTTTCGTAAATCGGCTATAGAAGTACCACCATGTTGTTTCACATATTCAATACCATCAGCTTCAGCCTGTTTAAGGGTTTTCATATTTTCACCGGGATATGTAGTTGACCTTGTAGGTCCAAAGGAACCACCACTTTGAGATATTGCGCCTTGAAATAATCCGTTAGCCAATGGCGAAGCGCATAGCATACTTACAGAAATACCGCCTGCCGATTCGCCAAAAATGGTTACTTTATCAGGGTCGCCACCGAAGGCTGCGATATTCTTTTTAATCCACTTAAGTGCCGCAATCTGGTCGAGCAGCCCATAGTTGCCAGAAACGCCATCGGGACTCTCAGCACTTAACTCCGGATGAGCCAGAAAACCAAGTTGCCCAACTCTATAGGCAATACTAACCAGCACAACTCCTTTTTTTGCCAATGCCTGGCCATCGTATACAGGTTCAGAAGTGCAGCCAAAACTAAAGCCGCCACCATAAATCCATACTAAAACGGGTACTTTCTCATCCATTGTTTTTGCAGGCGTCCATACATTCAGATAGAGGCAGTCCTCACTTTTGCCCGAAGGAGGGTTCGCACCCTGCATTGGTCCGGCAGCATATTCGGTGGCCTGTTTAACCCCATCCCACTTTTCGGCGGGCTGAGGTGCTTTCCATCGTAATTCGCCAACAGGCGGCTTTGCAAAAGGAATGCCTTTAAAAATGGTTAAACCATCAGTAACTACCCCCTGTAAAATACCCTCTTCAACCTTCACCTGTCCGGGTTCTAAAGGTGTACTACAAGAACTCATGATTATCATTGCGGATAATGCTGCTAAAACTTTTAATTTCATTTGTTTATTTTGTTTTTAATTGTCAGATGGAACTCACCAATTTATTCATCCTTGTGTGTGAGGATATTTGCTCATGGCTCGTTTCATAATATCTGTAAAATGTTAATACTGTTTTTCTTTCCTGAAGGAATAAATAATTATTACTCTCAAATCCAACGAAATGTTTCATCTTTTATTATTCGTTTAATCTGTTGCGCCATTTTTTTTTTAGAAAACAAAACTACATTACGTTTATGGTAATTGTTACTTTTTTTAAATCCTTTTCATCGGAACTATTTCCGTAGAACACTTCGTATTCACCGGGTGTTACGGCCATTTTCCGTTGCTCCCAATCGTAAAACTCAAATGCTTCGGGTGCCAGTTCAACAACTGCCTTTTCAGTCTTTCCGGCTTTCACTGCCACCCTTTTAAAACCTTTCAATGTTTTTAAAGGCCCGTCAATATCATTGACTTTACGCACATAAACCTGTACAATTTCGGTTCCATCCATTGGGCCGGCATTGCTTACCGGAACCGAAATCCGGGTGCCCTCACCTGTGTTAATGGCTGTTTTGCTCAAACGGGCGTTGCCAATCTCAAAACTGGTATAGCTTAAACCATAGCCAAATGGGAAAAGGACATCTGTAGTGTATCTATAGGTACGGCCTTTCATAGAGTAATCTTCAAAGTCGCCTAACTTATCCGAGTTCCTATAAAAGGAGATGGGTAATTTACCGGCTGGGTTATAATCGCCAAAAAGAATATCCGCTACTGCCTGCCCTCCTTGTTCGCCGGCATACCAGGCCTGAAGAATTGCCTCACAGGTTTGGGTTTCGGGCGTCAACGCAATGGCAGAACCGGAACAGTTAACAAAAACCACTTTTTTACCGGCCTCCTTCAATTCCTTTAAACAGTTACGCTGAACCGCCGGCAATTCGATATTGGTGCGGTCGCCACCTTTAAAGCCCGGATAGGAAACTGGCATCTCTTCACCTTCCAACTGACCGGATAAGCCACCTACAAAAACCACAACCTCATAACCTTCCAATTTCTTAATCAAAGACGTATGATCCACATCAACCTCTTTTCCAAAATTTAGTTCAATATTAGCCTGCCAGTCATTCAGTTGAGCATATCGTATTTCTATTTTATACTTTTTACCAGCTTCTACCTTAATGGTCTTCCTTGATGAAATAAGACGCCAGTTGTTGTAATGCTGAATCGTATCGCCATTAACCAGCACCTCAAAAGCACCGGCAGCACCGCCTTTAATAACCAGCTCTTCTGTTGTTTCTGCCACAAAATCAGTTTCATACAAAGCCGAAAACCCCTCTGGTTTTACACCTGATGCGAATTCATGATTTCCGGCAGTGGTTAGTTTTATCGGATTGGTAATTTGCGTTGTAATCACAACATCGCCTTCCCTATCACTATTATTCCAGTAAGAGGCTTTAAAACCCGGTTTGCCATCAAACTCACATTGCCCGATGTAACTTTGGGTTACTTTATCTTCAACCAAATCACACCCTTTGTCGTAATACAATTGCTCTTCACTAATCTTTGATTTAATGCCATTTAAAATTGAAATGGTATGATTGGGCGTGCCATTGTAATTTCCCCATAACATAGGTTCGTTATTGGCGTTAGGCCCGATAACAGCAATCTTTGGGTTGTTTTTTGAAAGAGGCAGAATGTTGTTTTTATTTTGCAACAGCGTTAATGACTGGCGTGCCATATCCAGCGCCAATTGCTTGTGTTTGTCGTTATTCAGGATAGAAGGCGGAATTTGTGCCCATGGCACAATGGCATCGTCATCGAAATCGCCGAGCGAAAAACGCCCCTCCAGGACACGAATCAAGCTTTTATCGATATCTTCTTCTTTCATCAATCCTCTTTCAACAGCTTCCGGCAATGTTTTATAAGGATAATTACTCCAGAAACATTCTACATCGGTTCCGGAAAGAACAGCTTTTGAGGCGGCATGTATAGTATCGGATGATACTTTATGGGTGTTGAAGAAATCGGTTATAGCCCCACAATCGGAAACAACCAGATATTTATACCCCCACTCATCGCGCAGAATCCTCTGTAACAACCTGGTACTACCGCAACAAGGTTCATCGTCTAAACGCTGATAGGCACACATTACCTGACGCACGTCCCCCTCTTGTACCAAGGCCTTAAATGCAGGAAGGTATGTTTCATATAATTCCCTGGTATCCACATCATTAATATTTAATTCATGACGACTCCATTCCGGCCCGGAATGTACTGCATAATGTTTCGCACAAGCCAATAACTTTCGATATTTAGCATCAGCAGATCCTTGCAGTCCCTTTACAACCGCAACGCCCATTCGCGCTGTTAGGTATGGATCTTCACCATAGGTCTCCTGCCCGCGCCCCCAACGTGGGTCTCTAAAAATATTTACATTGGGAGTCCATACTGAAAGACTTAGAAAACGTTTGTTTTCATTACCCATATTAATCCACTCATGGTATTTTGCACGCGCTTCATCTGACACTGCGTTATAAATATTGAATAACAATTCATCGTTAAATGAAGCCGCCATACCAACAGGTTCTGGAAATACGGTTACATTACCATTGTTTGCATATCCATGCAAGGCTTCGCTCCACCAGTTAAATTTTTTAATGCCCAACCTTGGAATAGCATCGGACTGGTCGCACATTAATGTTGCTTTTTCTTCGAGCGTAAGCCTTGTCACCAGGTCTTTTGCCCGCTCTTTAAAACTTAATTCAGGGTTTTGAAAGGGGTATTTTTGTGCATAGTTATTTATTGTAAGCAGCAGCATAACTGCCCCCAACAGCCATTTTCTTAAATGTGTTAACGATTTTATTCCCATTGTATTAATTATTTTATAAAATGTTTCAAAAATATTCTCTTCAATTATCTATTGGATTTAAAACAGCAGAAAAACCTCCACGGCGCAACATTTTTACATCAAGGTGACTTGTGTTATCCACCACCATATGTTTTACCGAAAATGATTTATCGTGCCGCCCGTCACTAATTAATGTCAACTTGTATTTCACTTTTTCAGGCAAGAAACTAAAATTAATATTCTGAACCCTCTCCTTTTGCAGGCCTG
Organism: Marinilabiliaceae bacterium; assembly: GCA_050296935.1. GTDB lineage: Bacteria > Bacteroidota > Bacteroidia > Bacteroidales > Marinilabiliaceae > Saccharicrinis. The sequence continues at coordinate 10,869 of JBNKRV010000137.1, forward strand.
AAATACCACCTATATACCACTGGTTTCCTTTTTTGCGAGCCATTACCACATACTCGCCCGGATAACCAGACAGCAATTTAGTATCATCCCATGTATTGGGTACGATTTTTAAAAAGCTTCCGGCGGCATCGGGCAATTCGTAATAACCCTCAGGGCGATCGGCCATATGCTGAATACCTGATTCAAATAAAACGCTCAATGCCAGTTCATGTCCGTAAGATGTTAGATGTGGATACTGCGAATTGGTAAACGTAACAGGCGTATAATCCATGGAACCAACTACATTTCGGGTAAATGGCAAAGTGGCATTATGAGCAGGCGCTGTTGCTGTAAATTCAGAGCCATTGTTATACCACTCAGCACCACGCACCCCTTCGTAAGTCATCAGGTGCGGATAGGTTCGTTGCCACCCTCGAGGTACCAGGCATCCATGAAAATAAACCATCATCTCAAATTTGGCGGCATCTTCCAAAATATCCAGATAATAGTTAATCATATTCTGTTTTTCGCTTTCGAAAAAATCTACTTTTACACCGGCAACGCCTAATTTCTTTAACTTGGCAAACTCTTTCATACGGTTTTCATGGGTTAACATCCTGCCTTTTGGCGTAGCGCCAACCCATGTGTGCTCGCCTCCGGAATTGTACCACATTAAGGGTTTAACGCCCAGGGAGTGAATGTATTTCAGGGCATCTTCAAGCTTGCCGCCATTGCCCATGGTATCCCATTCCCAATCCAATAAGGTATAGTCCCAACCCATATCTGCCGCTAGATCAGCAAATTTGCAAACGGTTTGATAATCCCTTGTACCATGATTATCGGACCAGTAGTTCCAGGAAGCAACACCAGGCTTAATCCACTTTGTATCGGTAATGACTGAAGGTGTTGACACATCATCTACAAGTGTAGACTCCACAACATCATTGAGACCTCCAATAATGACTAAACGCCAAGGCGATTTCCAGGGCAATGAAATGGTTGGCAGCACCTCACCTGTTCCTCTCCCATTCCATTCATCGGGAAAGGTTATTTTATAACTGTTTTTATCGCCGTAGTTAGTCAGTTTTGAACCGCAGTAATTTCGGTTCACACCGGCTTCGTGGATTAAAAACCAACATGCGCTATCAGGTGTGCTAAAAAGTGCAGGATAACACCAATCATTTTGAATAGACCCATCTTTCATTTCACTATAGAGTCCTTCATTTGCAGGATTATATTTTTCGAGCCATCTTTTTGTACTATCAGGAATAAAATAGCTTGTCAACTCATCCTTTACAACATATTTCCCATCTTTCTCAGGAAATTCATACCGGAAAGCAATCCCGTCATTATAAGCCCTTATGATAACATTTAATTTTGTACTCCCGGGATTTTGAAATACAACAGTTATTTCGTTAGCCGAATTCGTGCATCTGGAGCGTTTTCCATGAAGAGTTGAATAGTTACTGGATATTAACCGGGCTTTACCTGTTTTAATAAATTGCAAATCCTTACTAAAATCCTGGTCACTTCGCACCAACCCAAGATTCATTACAGGAATAATCGGTGTTGTACCATTGTTATTATAATTTACCTGTAAGAACCATGTATCTGACACAAATTCCTTTGGAGCATTCACCACCACACTTATTTGTTTGTCTGGAGAAGATACGGACGCAACCTGAGCTAAAATGGCAGTACTCCATACTAATACTAATATTGAACTAAAAAAGAATTTCATTTTATACTTATTAACTAATCTAACTCATTCAACAATATAAAGCACTATTTTCACTTAAATAATATTTGTGAAAAGTTATACAGATTGTTTCGCCAAACCGGCCAGGTATGCCCACCCGGATATTCTCTATAAGTATATTTAATTTTCATTTCATCGAACCTGCCTAACATTCTCTGACAATTCTGCCAGGCAATATCTTCTTTCCCACCCATGGAAATCCAAAAACTCTTTAAGTTATTATTGATAAGTTTAGCGTGTTCTTTCATAAAAGCATATTCCCCATTGGCAAGCTCATCCTGCATCGGATGAATCCATCCGGAACTGAATACGCCCAAATACCCAAACAGCTCCGTGTTGCGCACGCCCGCATAAAGCGTCTGCATTCCTCCTAAAGATAAGCCAGCCAATGCGCGAGAATTAGCATCGGTTTTAACCCTATAGTTTTTTTCAACAAAAGGAATAACTGTTTGCTTTAATTCTGATTCAAAAAGTTTCAGGAAATCCTCACTAAATCCCGACAGAGCCAAATTGCCATCTAACATCACAATAACCATAGGTTTCGCTTTTCCTTTGGCAATCAGGTTATCCAAAATCAAATCTGTTTTACCCTGCATAGCCCAACCTCTCTGATCCTCACCACCACCATGGAGCAAATACAACACAGGGTATTTCTCTTTTGTATTCTTATCGTATCCGGGAGGTGTGTACATGTAAAAATTACGCCACGAGTTTGTCAGGTCAGAATAATAACGTTTCATGCGGATATCGCCATGAGGCACCTTTTTTATTTGGTAGTAACCATCACCAGCAAAAGGCACCTCAATACCACTTGCTATGCGGCCCATACCGTAAAAGGTTTCACTTGCGGGATCAGCCACAGCCACTCCATCGATAATTAATGAATAGTAATGAAAACCTTCGCTCAGGGAGTCAGTGGTTACCTCCCAAAAACCATCGGCTCCCTTCACCATATCGTATTTACGCCCCAGGTCTACTACAATTTTGTTTGCTTCCGGAGCCTTAATGCGAAAAACAGCCCTTCCATCAGGCAATATTTTGGGGTATTGAGCAGAACGTACGTTTGACTCAGCTTTTTTTCCAATACTTTTGTTTGTCTCAAACTTAGAATAATCAACCGTTTTAAAGAGCAATTGAGAGAAATTGTGAAGATTGTCCTTCCACACATTAAAATCGTGGTAACCATTGGGTATTACTTGATAGATATGAGGCACCTTATTCTTTTGGAGATAATCGTGGGTACGTTTACTAAAATTGATCAGGTTATCCTTATCACCGCATGAAATCCAAAGCAGTTTCAGATTTTTAGCTGCAGATGGATAGGGCAATAATTTTTCAGGCTCTTTTGTATTGGGAGCTGAAGAAAAACCGCCAATCCAGGCGAAACGATCCATATTGCCTAATCCAAAGTTCAGGGTTTGTCCCCCTCCCATTGATAATCCGGCAATGGCACGATGTTCACGATCAGTAATAACCGAGTAATTCTTCTCTACATAAGGGATCAAATCATTTAATAAATCTTTTTCGAAAGTTGCAAAGGCAGCCACCTTTACACTATCGAAAATGTTGCCAATGGCTCTGTCATCCTTCATGGCACGCCCATTGGGCAATACCACAATCATTGGCTCCACCTTATTTTGTGCATAAAGATTATCTAATATAACCTGCGGCTTTCCCTGCTCAAACCACTCCTTTTCATCGCCCCCGATACCATGAAGGAGGTACAGAACCGGATACTTTTTGTCCGTTGAGAAGCCCGGTGGTGTATAAACCAAAGCGCGTCGATTATTTCCGACAGTTTCTGATGCATAGGTTATTGTATCGATTTTCCCGTGCGGAATATCTTGTTGTTCCACATCGAAACCTTGTGATGCTCGTTTAAGTGTTACCTGTGCTCCTAGTGATGTAACAAGCAGTAGACTAATGGATAATAAAGTTAAGAAGGTCTTCATATAAATGGATTTTTCTTTTTTCAAGGAATTAATTATTAATGGTGTGATTGGTAATAATTTGAGTTCGATATAAAATTAATGGCTCAAATCGCTTATAAATATTGAGTTTCAAGGAATGTTTGCGAAAGCATAGCGGGCTATGGTAAGCAAATATGACGGAGAAAATCGGTATTTATAAGTGAAATTCATAGCTTTTCAGTAAAATAATCGATTTACGGCTCTAAATTTTATCACCATAGCTCGCTATGTCTCAAA
>JBNKRV010000138.1:0-15181 GCA_050296935.1 Marinilabiliaceae bacterium
AGCATGAGAGTTTCCGCTTATAAACAGCGATCTTCTTCCTGAAAATTATTCAAAATAGCCCGCTATTCTTTCATAATTTTCAGTTGAATCTCACAATTTATAGGCGGTCTGAATCCAAAATTTTATGTCGAACTCAGGTTAGTAGCTTCTTCACTTGGCATAATGCAGACAAGCCAGACTTTGCCTTTGTTTATAGCAATATCCTTTTTTTATAGGGTTAAGACTATTCACAATTCCATTTGAAGATATATTTTATGCTTTCTCATTAATATTAAGTAATTTAATTTTGATTGAATTTCTTCAAACAGGGAAGTTACTTTCTAAATAATTAAATATCAAAACATGTTAGTGGTTTTAAACGTTTTGTTTTTTGTACTTTCGTAGGTTTAATCTTTGAATTATATCTCAAAGAAAGTATCATTAACAAAAAGAATGAGGTACAATCATATGAATATGTTTGGTATATTTCATTATTATATTTTTATGAGATATAATCAACCTGTTGATATGTTGCAAGATAGTTTATGTTGTTTTTAATATTAATTTAAATGGAAGTAGATAAAATATTATTGGAAAAATACAATGTTCCAGTCCCCAGATATACAAGTTATCCACCAGCAAATCATTTTATTCAGGACTTCAGTGAATCAGATTATCAATCATTAGTTGTTCAGTCTAATTCAGAAAATCCAAGCCTTGTTGCATTTTATATTCATATTCCTTTTTGTGCACAAATCTGCCATTATTGTGGATGTAATGCATTAAAAATGGAAAACTCAACTACAGTAAAGAGTTATGTAGAAGCCATAAAAACTGAAATATTAATGGTTTCTAAAATGGTTGACTCATCAAGGAAAATTTCCCAGATTCATTATGGAGGAGGTACTCCAAACGCCATAAAGGCTGAATTCCTAAAAGAAATCAATGATTTGTTATTTAGTGAGTTTGAGTTAATTGAAAATCCTGAGATAGCAATTGAATGTAACCCTGCTCTGTTGAGTTATGAATACCTAGATAAGCTTTTTGAGGCAGGGTTTAATAGGTTTAGTTTTGGTATTCAGGATTTTAATGAATGTGTATTGAGAGATGTAAATCGAAAACCATCCGCAATTCCTGTAAAGGAGTTGGTTCAATATGTTAAGGATAGAGATAAAAGCATTGCAGTAAATCTCGACTTTATTTATGGCCTGCCCGGACAGACTGTTGAAGGATTTTCTGATACTATTTTAAAGGCCATAGATGTTAGACCAGACAGGTTGGTTACCTTTTCATATGCGCATGTTCCCTGGATGAAAGAAAATCAAAAAATTCTGGAAGAAAAAGGCTTGCCTACAGCAGATGAAAAAATGGAAATGTTTTTAAGTGCTTATCGTTTGCTACTTGAAGCCGGTTATATCTCTATTGGTTTAGATCATTATGCACTTCCTGATGACGAGTTATGTATCGCATTAGATAAACATCAATTACATCGTAATTTCCAGGGGTATTGTACCAAGCGTACTACAGGTCAGGTTTATGCGGTTGGTGTTTCAGGAATCAGTCAGCTTTCCGGGGGGTATTCGCAAAATACAAAAAGTGTAGGTGATTATTTAAAATCAATTTCGGAAGGGAGATTCCCGGTTGAGAAGGGAATTGTGGTTAACTCTGATCAGAAAGTCATTAGAAAGGTCATTAATGAGCTTATGTGTAATAAATATATAAAGTGGTTATCTATAGCTGATTACTTTGAGTTACCTGTATCAAAAGTAAAAGAGATTGTAGGATACTCAAATGAAGTATTATTGAATTTTAAAAATGATAAATTGATTGAGTTTGATGATGACTCTTTAACAATTAATGAACAGGGGAGTTTGTTTATCAGGAATATTGTTGCCGTATTTGATCCTGCCCTGCAAACCAATCAAAAAAGATATTCAAAATCATTATAGAATGGATCATAAGGAAGTTGATATCGTAATAATAGGTGCTGGTTTAACTGGATTAACGTTGGCCTATTACCTGAGTAAAAATAACAAGAAAGTAGCCTTAATTGAGAAATCGGATAAAGTTGGAGGGGTAATGCAAACACATTCAGAAGATGGGTTTGTTTTTGAAGTAGGACCAACTACCGGTGTTATTGGTACGGAAGAGATAGTTGAACTTTTTGATGATTTAAAGGAAGATTGTTCGCTGGAAAAAACAAATGAAATAGCCAATGAACGATGGATATTGTATAATAATAAATGGATACCCTTACCTCATGGATTATTAAATGCAATCAACACCCCATTGTTTTCATTATCAGATAAATTCAGAATACTAGGTGAACCCTTTAGAAAAAAAGGAACGGATACTGAAGAATCCATTGCTGATTTGGTGAAAAGAAGATTAGGAAAGAGTTTTCTCGATTATGCAGTTGATCCCTTTATATCAGGTGTATATGCAGGTGATCCTGAACAATTGATTGCGAAGTATGCTTTACCAAAGCTTTATTTATTGGAGCAACAATACGGTGGTTTTATTAAGGGAGCCATGAGGAAAAAAAAGGAACCTAAAACAGCTTTGCAAAAGAGAGTGAGTCGCGAAGTGTTTTCGGTAAAAGGTGGATTGGGAAATATGATTGGGGCTTTGGAGAATAATATTTCTGCTGATCATATTTATTGTAATGCAGAAAATGTGTCAGTTAATAATGTGGAGAATGGTTTTCAAACAGAAGTGACTTTTACAAATGGTGAGAATATATCCATAAAATCCTCAAAGGTGGTATCAACAATTGGGGGGTATGCTTTGCCGGATGTATTCTCTTTTATAGAGAAGGAAAAACTGAAGCCAATTACAAAAACCAATTATGCAAAATTAATTCAGGTTGCAGTTGGCTATAAAAAATGGAAAGGTAAAAATTTGAATTCCTTTGGTGGTTTGGTTCCAACTAAAGAAGGTAAAGATTATCTGGGAATTTTATTTCCGGGTTCCTTATTTGAAGATCGATGTCCCAAAGGGGGGGCTTTAATGTCAGTTTTTATCGGGGGAGTAAAGAAACCTGAAATGATTGAAAAAACTGATCAGGAAATACATAAAATTGTTCAAAAGGCAATAAGTAGCACTTTAGGAGAAAAAGACACACCGGATTTATTAAAAGTATTCAGGTATACCTATGCCATACCCCAATATGATAGTTTATCTAGCTCCAGACTAGAAGCCATTGATTCTCTTGAAAAGGACTATCCGGGATTGATTCTGGCAGGAAATATTCGTGATGGAATTGGAATGGCTGACAGAGTTAAGCAGGCTAAACAAATAGCGAATCTGCTGATTTAATTCTAAAATAAAACTAAGTATCCTATGAGAAAAGCTTTGATTCTTATTAATATAGGAACCCCTGATCGTCCGGACAAAAAGAGTGTTCGGAAATATTTAACTGAATTTTTAAACGACCGATTGGTTATTGATATTCCCTGGTTGTTACAAAAAATATTGGTAAACCTGATTATTATTCCGTTCAGAGTAAGTAATTCCACCATGCTTTATAAACGACTTTGGACACCCAAAGGATCGCCATTGCTGTATTATCAAAATAGTTTAACTGAAAAATTAAATGCAAAATTTGGTGATGAGGCAGATGTTTATTCAGCCATGCGATATGGAAACCCATCAATAAAGAAGCTGTTGGCTCAATTGGAGGATAAGGGATATGATGAAATTATTATTTTACCCATGTATCCACAATATGCAACTTCCACAACACTGTCTACTAATTTAAAGGTTAAAAAGGAGCTTAAAAGATGGAAGGTGTCACCTAAAGTGAATTATATTGATCAGTTTTATAATCACCCTGCTTTTATTGATGCATTTGCCCGGAATATTGTAAGTTATAATCTGACTAATTTTGATCATATTATTTTTTCCTACCATGGATTACCTGATCGGCAGGTGAATAAAATGCATCCGGGGATTGAAAGTAACTCATGTAACTGTCACTTAACAATGCCAAATCATGGAAAGATGTGTTACAAGGCTACATGTTATCAAACGACCAGATTATTAGCAAAAAAATTGGGTATTGATAAGTCCTCTTATTCTGTTTCTTTCCAAAGCAGGCTTTCTAAAAACTGGCTGACTCCATTTACAGATGAGAACATGTTGAAACAACTAAAAAGAGGTTCAAAAAAGATTCTGGTAGTGGCTCCGGCATTTGTAACAGATTGTTTGGAAACAGAAATCGAAATTGGATTTGAGTACAAAGAAATATTTATTGATAAGGGTGGTGAACAACTGCAATTGGTTGAAAGTTTAAATGATAAAGATCATTGGGTAGAGGCTATTTATGATATTGTAAATACACCTTCTTCAAAATAAAAACTCAAGGGTAACTTTAATAAAATTATAGGCATTTGATCATTCTTTTTAGGAGAATTGGCAAATGCCATTTTAGTTTAAAAGTCGCTATAGATATTTTTTAGAGAAGTTCTGACTGCGAACCAAAGCATCTTGGTATTTTGAGTGTCAACATCATTTGATTCTTTTCTGAACCTACCACCAACAGCTATGTTAAAATTATTTCTTGGATTTATCATATAGGATATGCTTCCATCCATATATAATAAATTGGTCTTTAATCCTTGTCCGATAGTGTGCCCGTATTCCCCGGGCCTTTTGTTGTTGTTTTTATAAATATCACCTCCATAGCTTATTTCGTCATCAAAATCTTTTCCATACATAGCTGCCATTAATTCGGCATTAAAAATAAACCGTTTGTATTTGTATTTTAAAAATGATACACTCTCTCTGAAATTGGCGCCAAGTGGATGAGCTAATTCCTGATTATAATGCCCATAGTTTGTAACTGTTTCACGATGAGAATAAGTGTATGGCCTTACCTGGTTATATTCTGTTTGAAAATATAGATTATTGATGCCAAATAAATCAAAGCACCTTAATCCAAGTTGAAAACCTTGTTTGTTGGCCCACCATTTGTTTCCGCCAAATACTTCATCAAACTTAAACTCTCCCAACACAAACTGACCGTATAGTACATTTTTATCACCCACAATATATTTGGTATTTAAACCCATGGTCATATTATCTGGTGACCCTAATGAGTATTCAACAGGACGGAAGAAAATGATTGGATTAAGGTATGAAAGGTCAAACCCCCGGTTACCCATGGTGTCTTCAGCAGCCCATATTACACTTTCAAACACACCAACAGAAAAGCGATCACCGATATTCATAGTCAGGTAATGAGAAGCCGAATATTTTTCAAGATACCGTGCATCATTTCCTTCTAAAACAGGATCAATGTTTAAATCGCGATGTTGTGCCCACATCACCTGGTAGTGAACCTTTTTCAAATCGACCGAAAACTTTAAGTATGGATAGCTAAATGCATTGTCTGACAGCAGAAGCGATCGGTAACCGTCTCCGATAAAGTTTTTACCCTGACCAAGTTGAATATTAAACCATTTACCGGGATTAAAAGAAATGAATCCTGTTGACTGAGCATAATCGTTGGTACTTTCGCCATAATTTCTCGATTTTCCCTCTCCAGGTACAACTTTTCTATCTAAAATAAAATCATTCAGATAATTGGGAAAAACTGCCTGATTTTCATAAAAATCAGTGTAGAAGTAAAAGTTTTTACCGATAGATCCTTCAATCATCAGGCCTCTTGTATTAGTCCAGATATTTTTGCTTTCGTCCAATTCTTTTCCAACAGCAAAGTTAAAAAGTGGATTTATTTTAATGGAGATGTCTTTATCTTCCCATTTTAAGAGGTCATCTTTAAAAGCACGCTGAATAAAATTCAGTTTTCCAGAGGGCATTTTTATGCCTTCATATATTAGAGAATCAGCGTTAGTTATTTGCTCGATTTTATTGAGATTATATGGTTTTACAGATGTATGAAAGTTATTTCCGGGTTGATAAATAACTTTAGTAAAAGGATTAAAATGATCATTATTGTAATGACTAACCTTTTGTGATGATATTGGTAAAGTATTTAAAACAACAACACAAAGTGTAAAGAGTATAGTAAATGTAGATTTTATTTTAATCATTTCAGGGTTATTTTATATTAGTGATTATTACAATATTCAAACTATCGTTTTATAAACTGTGGAAGCTTAGAAATGTTCTTCCATAATAATGTAAAAATACCACCTGCTTTATTTTGTTTTAGAGCACGAATGTCTTCTTTTGATTTTTGTATGATGTTTTTAATGCTTTTGTTACTAGCACCTCCTACACGCATGCGTGTAATAACCATAGGTAAGTAGGAGAAATGGTATTCTTTTTTTGAGAATAAACGAAGTACAAAGTCATAATCAGCAGATATTTTGTAATTGTCATTAAAAATACCAATGGCATCATATATGCTTTTTCGAACAAATAAAGTGGGGTGTGGGGGCATCCAGCCTAACTTTAATAGTGAAGGTGTAAACTCCTTGCTTTTCCAGTACCTGATCACCTTATCAGGGAATTGATTATTTACATATTCAAGATCTCCGTAAATAGCACTTGCATTTTTTGTAGCAAACGAGTGAGCAATTGAATCAATTATATCATCATGGTCAAATAAATCATCCGCGTGCAAAAAGCCAACAATATCTCCTGTAGCCATTTTAACCCCTTTATTCAGGGCATCATAAATTCCTTTGTCTGGTTCAGAAACAAACTGGTGTATAAATGGTCGGTATTTTTCTATAATATCAAGAGTGCCGTCCGTTGAACCTCCATCAACAATAATATATTCAATATGCGGATAAGTTTGATTAATAACTGATTTGATGGCTGTTTCAATGGTTGCCCTGGCATTATAAATAGCTGTAATTATTGATATGGTCATTCTTAGGTTTTATTATATTCATGCAAAAATGATATTTTTTTAAATAAAAACCTATTGGTTGTTATCAGACTTTTATAAACGGTTATCGGTATGCAAATCACAATTTACCATCCTGAGTACTATTGATTCGGTACTGTTTACTACCTGGTGCTTGTCCATTAAGTCAGGTGTCTGGATTATAAAGTTTAAGTACGAGGAGTGTGATAAATTCAAACCGCAGTATACCAGCGTATATGAAGATTTGGATTTTGAACAACAACGCAGTAGTTGTACTTTATAGGCGAATACTATCTACTTATCTTTTTCCCAGAAACTCTTTAAACCATTCACCGGAATATTTAATGGTTCTTTGTTGTGTTTTAAAGTTGTTGTAAACAATTCCAAAACGAGGTTCAAAGCCTTCGCGCCATTCAAAATTATCAATTAATGTCCATATTAAATATCCAGCTATAGGAATTTTATTCTCACGGGATTTGAGTATCTGCTTAAGTATCTTTTTATGATATCGCAACCTTTTTATATCGTATATTTTGCCATTTACCATATGATCTGGATAGCAAACTCCGCTTTCAGTAATGATTATTTTTTTGATGCCATGATATTGATTATAGAAATTAAGTATTTTGGTAAGACCTTTAGGATAAACTTCTAAACCCATTGAATTAATATTTCTGGTTCGTTCACCAGCCGGTATTTCAGTAGCAAATAATAGAGGAGGGAAGAGACTAAACTTAGTAACTACTCTGAAATAATATTGTAAGCCAATAAAATCAAAATCAAATTTGAGTCGTTCTTTATCACCCTCTTTGAAATACTTGTTTATCATATTTAATCCGGGCATGATGTCTGTAGGATACCCCAGTCCCAGGGCAGGTTCAATAAAAAAGCGATTTAAAATAGCTTCAACACGTTTTGCTGCTCTGCGATTTAATAACCATTTGTTGGCAGGTTTAACATATGAACAGCTGAATGCCGTTCCGATATTGGCATCCGGAATGTTTCTACGAATGATTCTCCCGCCTTCAGCATTACAAAGAGCAGCATGATGTGCAGCCTTTAAAAAGTTACTTAATCCCTTTTTTCCCGGAGCGTGGTAACCGGTGAAATATCCAAGACCAGTGAAGGTCATTGGTTCGTTAAGAACGATCCAGTTTTTTACTTTACTCCCGAATTCTTTAGAGCAGAAATCTGCATAAACGGAAAACCAGTGCACAATGGCTCTGGATGTCCATCCACCCATGTTTTCAATATTCTGAGGTAAATCCCAGTGGTATAATGTAATCCAGGGTTCTAGTCCATTTTTTAAACAAGTATCTACGATTCGATGATAGAAATCGACACCCTTCTGATTTACTGCTTTTTTTCCGTCTTTAAATATCCTTGTCCACGACAATGAAAACCGAAATACCTTAAGATTGAGATTTGCTGCAGTTTCAATATCTTTTTCAAAATCCACATAAAAGTTGGCTGCATTTTTTATCTCATCGTTGTTTTTAATGATGCTATTGTCTGCGGTAAACCGATCCCAGATTGATTCACATTTACCATCAGACATACTCCATCCTTCATTTTGAAAGGCACTAATTGTGGTTCCCCATATAAAATCGTCACCAAACTGATTTCTTTTCAGCATAATAATATAAATATGCAAGGATAAGTGGCTATTGTAAAATGCGTGTTAATTGCATATTACCAAATAGATATTTATAAACGGAGATGTAGTAATGAATGGAGATGTACCAGTAGTTCCCAGTCCTCGGTTGACTATTTACTGCCGATTGTTCGTGGCTGTTCTTTATTCCAAACCTCCATCCATACTCCGAATTGAGCATCATCAGAAGCAGGAGTCATATTAATAAAACCAGAGGATATTATAGAGTTATTTATGTACAGTGGATGTTTTTCTTTCATTTCTTCAATAAACAGATTCCAGCCTCCAGGTTTAAATGAACTCACTTTCCATTGACCAATGGAGTTACTTTGTAAATATTTACTCAGGTTGATATTGACCATTCCCATATTGTAGCGCCAGTTAATGTCCAGACAAGGATGAATCTTTAGTTTTCCGTTTTCATCAGTATATACAATCGCATCCACTCCTATTGGACCCTCATAAAATTGATGAGGGTTCACTGTTTTAATCGCCTGTATTAATTTAGATACAACTCCGTCAAGTATATTCTTAGATAAAAACCGGCTTATTTTAGAATCGTGATGAGGCCAATTGATATTTCCTCCGATAAAATGCCCTTTGCTGTCATTAATAAAATATGAGATACCTAAAAAGTCAATGTCTCCATTAGTATGCAAGTAAAGTTGAAATGAGAAATCAAATTTTTTATCCAGCAATGGTTCAGCAGTCACAAACCCTTGCTGTTTAAAACCTCCGTTTAACCAGGGGTAATTAATAGGTTGGTTATTATCCGGATTAATCACGAGAATACCTCTGCCCGAACTACTCCAGGGTAGTTTAATAATGGATTTAGGATATCTGAGTACCCATTTTTGCAACTCTTCAATAGAATAAATATTGATAGCGGGCTGAGGAATATCAATAGGTAATTCTCTATTTTGATTTTGGCAAATATAATTCTGAACCTGATTTGTGGTGGATCTGCTAAAGAATAATTTATGAGCCTGATCCCAGATAAAATTAGGTGACGATTTAAACCCATTGGATCCCGACTCTTTTAAAAATTTTAATTTATGGTGTGAGGCGGGATTCCAACTCCAGGGACGAAGGGATTTATAGGGTTTTGATTTTGTGAGATCCTTTAAAGGCTGATAGTTTATTTTTGGTAAACCCAGATCCAACCACAGTTCAATAAAATCCTGAGGAGGAATATTTTCGGTTAAAACGGTATCATTCTCCATTGCAAAATATGAAGGTATTATTGAGAGGTCTCTCTCGAAGATTTGAAGATTTCTGGGAGGCATATAACTTGTGGTTCCATTTGCAATGGCCATCTCCCCAGTGGGGTTGAATAGAAAAATATCGTACATAAATACCTTTTGAAGTCGCAAAAATAGGGAATCAAAACCTATTTTAACTGCTTTTTCTGAAATATACCTTATTTTTATTAAAGCGTGATTATATTTTTTAACCCCTGTTTTTTATATGAAAATGATTGTTATTTCTGGTAAATGTATTTTTTTACCCCTTGATTATGAACCATGTTGTAAATAAAACTGATTAAAAGCAGGTTTTTTAGCTGATAATATTCATAGTGCATATAAAAACAAATACTTTAATTTGAAATGTGATTTGATATTAAATTAAGTACAAACAACGTTTTAATATTTTGCGATGATTATTGGTGTTCCAAAAGAAATTAAACCTGCTGAAAATAGAGTAGGTATGACACCTGCAGGGGTGTTAGAAATGATAAAGGCCGGACATAAAGTATATGTTCAGTCGAATGCTGGTACAGGTACCGATTTTTATGATGAGGATTATGAAAATGCGGGAGCTGAAATTTTGCCAACGATAGAGGAGGTATATGCAATTGCTGATATGATTATAAAGGTAAAGGAGCCTATTGAACCTGAATACAGGTTGATAAAGGAGAATCAATTGTTATTTACTTATTTTCATTTTGCATCTTGTGAGCCTTTAACAAGGGCTATGATTGAGCAAAAGGCGATTTGCCTGAGCTACGAAACTGTGGAAACACCAGATCGCAAACTACCTTTGTTAATCCCGATGTCTGAAGTAGCCGGAAGAATGGCGACACAGGAAGGTGCTAAATACCTGGAACGCACTTACCGCGGAAGAGGTGTATTAATGGGAGGAGTTCCCGGAGTACCTCCTGCTAAAGTATTGGTTATCGGAGGTGGAGTTGTTGGTACACAAGCAGCGAAGGTGGCTGCAGGTATGGGTGCTGATGTTACCATCATGGATTTAAATATTGATCGATTGCGCCATTTGGATGATATTATGCCTGCTAACGTTGAAACTTTAGTGCCTAATGAATTGACAATGCGTGAAGCAGTTCCGAATTTTGATTTGATTATCGGGGCAGTTTTAATTCCAGGAGCAAAAGCACCTAAGTTAATTACGAGAGATATGCTGCCAACTATGCGTCAGGGTACTGTTTTAGTTGATGTAGCTATTGATCAGGGAGGGTGTTTTGAAACTTCAAAACCTACAACGCACGACGATCCTACTTATATTATTGATGATGTAATTCATTATACAGTGGCTAATATGCCGGGAGCTGTACCATTTACATCAACAATGGCCTTAACAAATGCAACCTTACCATATGCATTACAATTGGCAAACAAAGGATGGCAAAAAGCGTGTATTGAAAACTCTGCATTGAAACTTGGTTTGAATATTGTAAAAGGAGAAGTAGTGTATAAAGGTGTTTCAGAGGCCTTTAATTTGCCTTACAGACCTGTTGAGGATATTTTGTAATTATATAGGTGTCATCTTTTTATAACCAAAAGGATGATTAAATAGGTGGCAATCACCTGAAGAAGCCGGTTAAGGGGTAAACCGGCTTCTTTTTATATAGATATATACTATCTCTATTTCTCAAATCCAATCTCTTATTTTCGGGAATCTTCCAATAATACCTTTTATAAAAAAGCAGATCTCATTCTGAACATTATTTTGTATTCATTGTTAGGTAGTTATGTCTTAAAAATAACTTCTTAAACACTACCCTTATGTCAGAAGATCTAGATTTATATTACCATCCGGTAAAAGAACATTTCAAAGAATCATTAATTTCTAATATGAATCAATACGATTCCTTTTATAAGGATAGTATTGAAAATAACACCGTATTCTGGGGCAAGCGCGCAAAGGAATTTCTGCTTTGGCAACACGATTTTAAGCAGGTGAGTGATTGTGAATTGGATGAGGGATTAATTTCGTGGTTTTTAGGTGGAAAACTTAATGTTTGTGAAAACTGCGTGGATCGTCATGTTGGAGAAAATGGAGATAAAGTAGCGCTTATTTGGGAGGCGGATGAGCCGGGAGAGGGCAAAAAGATAACCTATAGGGAGTTGCAACGTGAGGTATCCCGACTGGCTAATGTGTTGCGTCATCATGGTATCAGAAAAGGGGACAGGGTTGCTTTATACATGCCCATGATTCCGGAAGCTGTATATGCTATGCTGGCCTGTGCCAGAATTGGAGCTGTGCATTCTGTTGTGTTTGCAGGTTTTAGTACAGAAGCTTTACGTGATCGGATAAATGATGCAAAATGTAAAGCGGTTATTACGGCCAACGAAGGATTAAGGGGGAAAAGAATTATTCCTTTAAAAAGAATAGTTGATGAGGCTGTGATGGCTTGTCCATCCGTTGAATATGTGTTTGTTGCCAAACGTACAGAAAATAAGGTTCCGTTTTTTCCACCCCGTGATATTTGGTTAAATGAGGCCATGGAAGCTGAACGTCCTTATTGTCCTATAGAATATATGGATGCTGAAGATACCTTATTCTTATTGTATACATCAGGAAGTACAGGAAAACCTAAAGGATTAGCTCACACTACGGCAGGGTATTTACTGTACACAGCCATGACTCACAAATATGTTTTTGATTATCATGATGAAGATATATTTGCTTGTGTGGCAGATATCGGATGGATCACTGGTCATTCCTATGTGGTTTACGGTCCTTTAGCAAACGGAGCTACAACGGTTTTATTTGAGAGTATTCCCAATTATCCGGATGCTGGCAGGTACTGGGAAATGGTTGAACGTTTGAAAATTACTCAGTTTTATACTGCACCAACGGCTATCAGAGCTATTCAGCGTGATGGAGATGCCTTTGTTAAAAAATATGATCGCAGTAGTTTACGTATTCTGGGTACAGTAGGGGAACCTATCAATCCGGATACCTGGAAATGGTATTATGAGGTGGTTGGTGAGAAGCGATGTTCAATTGTTGATACTTATTGGCAAACAGAAACAGGTGGAATATTAATTACACCATTACCGGGTGCCACACCGGCAAAACCGGGTTCTGCAACATTCCCCTTTTTTGGTATCGAACCGGTATTATTAACACCTGAAGGAAAGGAAATTAAAGGTAACGGGGTTTCGGGTTTGTTGGCTATTAAAAGAGCGTGGCCGGGAATGGCGCGTACCATTCAGGGAGATCATCAGCGATTTTTAGATACTTATTTAAAATCGTTTCATGGATATTATTTAACCGGAGATGGAGCTACAAGAGATGAGGAGGGGTATTATTGGCTTACAGGAAGAGTTGATGATGTAATGAATGTTTCCGGGCACCGCATTGGTTCTGCAGAAATTGAAAGTGCTTTAGTATCGCATCCATTTTGTGCTGAAGCAGCTGTTGTTGGATTTCCACATGAAATCAAAGGAGAGGGAATTTTTGCCTATGTGATACTGCGTGATGGGTATGAGGCTAATGGTGAGTTAGTTGGAGAGCTGAGAAATGAAGTGCGTCACCATATTGGTCCTATTGCAACTCCAGATCAGATTTTAATTGCACCAGGATTACCGAAAACGCGTTCGGGTAAAATAATGAGAAGGATTTTACGTAAAATTGCAGCTAAACAAACTGGAGATCTTGGAGATATTTCAACATTAGCTGATCCTGGTGTTGTTGATAGCTTAATTCAAATTAATGAGACTCTGAATCAAATGAATCAATAAATAATTATTGTGTGTTTATTAAAATGGATGATAACAGAAGGTAGTCAATGAATGACTGCCTTTTGATTTATAGAGTTTATTGCTGTATTGATTAGTGTTCGTCTATAAAGTTCAACAACTGCGTTGTTGCTCAAAATCCAGATCCTCATATGCGCTGGTATACTGCGGTTTGTATTTTTCACACGCCTTGTATTTAAACTTTATACTCCAAACACCCCACTTTATGGACAGGCATTAATAAGGCTGGTCAAATCAATATTTTTTGATAGCCAACAACATCAAGAATTCTTCCAAATTTTTCGCCTACTTGTTTAAAATGGGCACATTTCTCATACCCGCATTTTTCAAAAAGCCGGATACTTGATTCATTTTCTCCTGTAATGATTCCTAATAATACTGTAATGTCATGTTTTATGGCAACATCTTCCATCATGTATATTACTTTAGAACCAATTCCTTTACCCTCAAATCCGGGTTTTAGATATATCGTAATCTCAGAGGTTCTGTCATAAGCTTGTCTGGGTTTGTAACTGCCCAGATAGACATATCCACAAATCGTATGATCATCTTTAATTAAAAATGCTTTATATTTTGGGTGATCAATAGGAATAATGGTTTTTACATCATCAACAGTGATTTCTTCTGTGTGAAAAGTTGCTGTAGAGTTTTTAATATAATAATTGTAAATCTCGGCCACTTCGTGCAGGTTTTTAGTTGTTATCAGGTCTAATATAATATTCATAATTAATTATAAAGTTGTAAAAATCATTAGATTGCGAATATATAATAATTCAGATATTTTTAATTTAATTCATATATATTTTTGGCAAATTGTTATAGTTTTACATGTTCAGAAAAATAAATGATTTAGCATATGTCAATTTTTAGTTTTGGAAGTTACATTGAAGGGCGAGGCTACAAAGTCGTTGATGAAAGAATTATGCGAGGTAGTTCTGGAGTTATGTTATTACTTGGTTTTATAGCCTTTGTTAATGGTTTTGTTATTGAAAACTATATTGTTTTGCCTTATATTTCAGGGTTTTTAGCGCTGAATTTTCTGATCGGGGTATTTATAAACCCTAAGTTTTCGCCAACAGTTTTTATTTCGTGGTTGTTTACAATTAAACAATCGGCTATGCCTATAGGTGCCATTCAAAAAAAGTTTGCCTGGAGTTTAGGACTAACTTTATCTACTGGAATTTTTGTTTTATCCTTATTCTTATTGAAAGATGTAACCTATTTTGAACCAGTGTGTATGCTCTGTTTAATTTGTATGTTATTCTTATTTTTAGAGACAGCTTTTGGAATATGTGTTGGATGTAAAATATATCATCTGTTTTTAAAAACAGGTATACTTAAAGCGCCAGAAGAAAAACCTAACTGTATGGGTGATTCTTGTGCTGTATAAGCAAAAAAATATTTTAAGAATATAAAAAGAGGTTGTTTTTATAATTAGTAAGACAACCTCTTCTTTTTTTTCAACTATTTTATAGTCAGTTTATTCTTTGCAATCTTTCATTTCAATTGTAAAAGAAAAGTTTTTGATTTCATCTCTATCAATTTCATCATCTAATATATGTATAATACTACCTATATTTCAGACCACTGCTTAAGACAATAAATATAGTTAGATTTAAGCAGTAATTATGAAGATGAGACGACAACACACAGGAGCCTTTAAGGCACAAGTAGCATTAGAAGCAATAAAGGAACGCGAAA
>JBNKRV010000139.1:0-1732 GCA_050296935.1 Marinilabiliaceae bacterium
CTTTACTCTAATGGTAATGATTATGCGAATATAGGGGTAAATGAGAAAACAAGTATAAATATCTATGCTCGCAAAAGAACAGACGTAGCAGATCCGCTCGAAATATTACAGGAAGCTTACAATAACAGTTTTGTTAAATCAGAGCCCGAAGAGCCAACAAGAGTTGATATTAAAGACTTACGTACTTCTGATAAGGGGATTGAGTTTATAAAGTTGTATGAAGGGACCCATAAAAGCGGAAGTAAGCATGTTAAGTATGATGATTCCCAAGAATACACTACTATTGGCTATGGACATTTGGTAGAAAAAACACCAAAGGACTATGTTGTATATTCTAATGGATTGGAATTAAAAAATGGAATCTCGAAAACAGAATTTAATCAAGGAATAGAAGAAGTTCGTGCTACACAGTTATTAAGGCAAGATTTAGTAACTGCAGAAAATGGAGTGAAAAAACATATAAAAGTACCTTTGAGCCAAAATGAATTTGATGCACTTGTAAGTCTAAGTTTTAATGCGGGAGCTGATTGTCTTGGTGTTAAGGGAGTTGGTGGTGGTGATACACAAATAAAAATAAGGATTAATAAGGGAGATTATTATAATGGAATAGATGAAATAGGTGATATGACTAATAGCTTAACTGCAGGCTTAGTGAAACGTCGCCAAGCAGAGATGACAATATTTAAATCGAATTATTACGCAATTAAAATACCTTAATGAAATGAGTAAGAGCATTTTTTTTATTACACTAATATTATTCACTGCATGTACTAGTGGTGTAAATCGAACAGTAAAGAATGAAAATGAAATTGAAAATTACAAGAGTTACGTTGACAAACAAGGGGAGTTTGATAATAATAGATTTTTAAGAGATAATAGTGGTACTTGGGTTTGCTATAAATTTCATAAAGATACTATAGATGACTATTCTGGGAATTCTAATTTTGACTTAAGTGAGGCAAAAGAATTATCTGATTATTTTTATTTTAAAATTACAGATGACACAATTATTGCAAATGGAGTTTTTAAGATGCCTATATATGCCTATTCAAGAGGTAAAGAATCTCTTAGTTATGGTGAAGGTAAATATATAAATATGTTGAGTCAATCGCAACTGGATTCAAGTGTGCAAAACTATTATTTTATTCGTCCGATAGATAATTTACAATATTGTGAATATCAAGAAAGATTAATGAAAAAAGGAGATGTCTTACCTATTTTTGGTTTTACTAGGCCATATAAAAGGTTTGCTCCGTTTAGTGGGCTTTTTGCAAATTATGACAATCAATTTATTACGTCATATAATAGTTTTCTGTATTATTTTCGAAAAGGCGAACCGTATAAGGATAATTTAAAAGACACAGGAATACCTAGTTTAACTGATAATCGCTTTGTTGTGAATAGAACCTATGAAAATTGTTCAATAAAAGAAGCAGCTTACAAACTAATAGAAGAATTCCCCAAGGGAACTGAAAGTTTATTAATTGCAGACGATGATCCTGGGGAAAGTGCAGAGCAAGAGCTTTCTTTTCCAACTACATCATTTGAATTATATTCTACTGTATACAAATGGGAAGGCCAAGATAAATTGACAATAAGGGTTGGGAAGAATAGTAACTGTACTTTTGTTTTCGAGTTCAATAAGCAAGGCAATAATGTCAGTGTAAAATATTGGAATGATGTTGTATTTCCCTTTGAGAAAGGATATTGTTCATACAACTGATATGTGTAA
>JBNKRV010000140.1:0-33455 GCA_050296935.1 Marinilabiliaceae bacterium
GCGTGGCCTGTGCTGCTTTGCGATTGGGTGTTTGGCGATACCTTAGTTACGAGTGGTTTCAGTGCCACGCTTCTTTTTAACACAATTCAGAATGAAAGATTTATATGTGTGGTTGCAAAGTGAGGTAAATGAATCGCTTGAATTATTGGATAACGAAATCATAAAAGATGGAGCTGATGAAATTGTCTTTTCGTCAAGTAAGGAGTTCCTGATAAAAAGCAAAGATGTATTGAATAGAATGGTTGAATTGTTATCTGAATACGACCTGGATATAATGAAGTTGATAAATTTGATTGCCAAACTAAAGACCGAGGGTAATGATGCTGATGAAGATGCCATCATTCAATCTATGATTGTGAAAATGTTGGAAACAAGCTCCCTGCATCATATCTGAAAAATAATTTGATATAAATCATATTTGAGGTTTATAATTGTTTATCAAAAAAAATCACTCTTGTATCCTTTGATATAAGCCACCCAGCACCATTTTTCTTTTGTTTGTGTGTAAAAAAAGGTAACAAATCAAAATTAGCATCGTATTACATAATTTAAAATAACATGAGTATTGAAAAAAGCGCAGTGAAGGTGGTTTTGTGTTGGTGGGCGTATAAATAATTAAACACACAACTATGAAGAAACTTTTACTTGTTCCTTTTTTGTTGCTAACGCTAACAATTTTTGCACAAAAACCAGCCAACTTCCTGCAACCTGACGTATGGTTTAGAGCAGACCAAATTGGAAAAGATTCCACCGTTTGGGAAGATAAAAGTAAAAACAGGTTTGATGCTGTTCCCAACCAAGGGTTCAAACTCAAAACAGACAGCCTGATAAATTTCAACAAAGCAATTTCGTTCGATGGAGACAGTAACCAGTTGACCATTCCATTGAACTTTAGCGATGCTACACAGTTAACTATCCTCACAGTTTATAACAGCAAAGGTACCCTTGATGAGCGTGCTATTTGGAGTGCTACCATTAATCCACATCAGGAAGTGATGCTCAGCACCCAAAAAGTAACTGGCCCTACAAGTATTGCAATGTATTCAGAGGGCAATATGAACCTTCCTGTAGTTAATACAGCTTCTCAGTATTGGGGAGAACCGGGCGATGAAGTGCCTGATGCAACATTGTCGTTAGGAGGTTCAAGTTCAACTGACTTAAATCCGTTTACTGGTGAAATTGCAGAGTTTATAGCTTTTGAGCGGTTGGTTAGTGGCGTTGAGTTACAAATAATGCAATCCTACCTTGCGTTAAAATATGGCGCAACCTACCAATATTCAAACTACATTTCTTCGAAAGGGGATTTACTTTGGAGTTATATAGACAACGAAGAATATTCCTATGCCATTGCCGGAATCGGACGGGATAACGGTTTTGATTTATATCAGAAACAATCTGCCAATGTTGAAGAACCCGGCGTGTTGACAATCGGGGCACAGCAAATTGTATCAGATAATGAATCAAACCTTGCCACAATAGAAAACAACAACTTCCTTGTTTGGGGGATGAATGAAGCAGAACCAAAAATGGAATTGTCTGATTCAACCATCTACCCTTATACAATGCCTGTATTAGAGCGTAAATGGAAAATGCAGGTTTCTGGAAATGAAGCTAAAAACTTACCTACAGAATTACGTTTTGATGTAAAAGATATTATTGGCGAATCAACCAAGTGTTATCTTGCCATAGACAGAAGTGGAATGGGCGATTTTGCTTCTGATGAAGTGGAATATATTTCAACCGAAGATATTTCGGAAAATGGCATAGCAACCTTTAAAAACATTCATTGGGATGAAGATAATTCAGGAAGCGATGTTTTCTCCTTATCATTTGGGATGGACAACGGTGTTACTTGTAGCCACCCAATTTGTTATAACGAAGCTACCGGGTCAATTCACTTGCAAATTATGGGAGGTGCTGCTCCTTATTCATTTCAAATTACCGCAGACAGTTTAAGTTACAATCAAAAATGGACTGGCGAATCACGCTTTCAAGATATTGAAAATTTAGAGCCGGGTAGCTACAGGGTTGTTGTAATTGATAATGATGGTAATCTGGCTCAAAACACAGTTGTTATAAATAATCCGGGACAATTCTCGACCGGACTAGAAACAGAATATACGCTCAACATGGGCGAAAGCCTTGATTTAGATGCCGGAAAGTATATCTCAGAGCGAGAGGCAACCTTTGAATGGCAAAGCGATAACGGATTTTTCAGCACTAATGATGAAGTGGTTCTGACCAAACCGGGAGAATATACACTTACCATAACCAACAAAAGCGGTTGTAAAGCTACCGAAACAATAAACATAGAGGCGTACGGAGATAAATTCTATAATTACAGTGTTTACCCGAATCCTTCAAGGGGCGATTATAAGTTGGATATAGCACTTGCCTTGGAATCACCTGTATCAGTTAGGGTGTATAATTCTATGGGTGCTTTGTTAAGCGAAGAATCCAGCGAAGGTGCTGCAAGCTATGTATTCAGAAATTATCTCAACAAAGCAGGTATTTACTTTATTGAGATAGAAACAAGTTACGGCAAAGAAACCTTTAAGTTAATCGTTAATAACTAAGCGTTTTGCCAAGTTCAAATAATAAATTTTACAATCATACATCCCATAAGGCTTAGTCCTTATGGGTAAATAAATATTGTTCCCACTATGATAAAATCGAATATTCTAAAAACTTCCGTTGGTATTGTTGCCCTTGCAGCAGTAATTTTTGGTTTTGTGGTTTTTAATCCTGCCAATGAATCCAATGCAAAAAATTTAAGCACACAAAATGTAACAAAGGCTGTTGATGAAACAAGCTCTACAATAGAGCATATTGATGCAGAAGTCAGTCAATCAAAATCAACGTTAGTTGCAAATACAGGCAGCTTTGAAGCTAAACGTTATATATCAAGAAATAAATCGGGTTTTATTGGCTATTTCGATGACAAACCTTTAGATAACCCTATCGACAACATATTTCATGTTCAGATTGACCGTAAACTAAACGGCAATGAAACTGTTTGGTTGGAATACGAATTATATGGAGTTGAAGATTATACAGGCATTGCACATAGTGTAAATGACCAGCTTGCTGTTGGTGGTTACATTGTTAAGAAAAGTAACGAGTGGAAAAAGCAAAGGGAACAGCTTAATCCATCGGACTTAAAAAAGGGTGATAATGTTGTTCGATTTACACTTCCTGAAAATGCGGATTATGGTTTTCAGGTTAAAAAACTTTCTATATATGTTGAGCCATATACTGAAATGGCTATCAATAAGAGAAAGCCTGAACGCAGATTAGTAGTAAATCAACCTACAAGCGAATACTACTACGGAAACTTAGGATATTTACAAGGTTATGTAATTGGTGACAATAACAATAAAGCTGAAATTTTAATTGACGGGGAACGCATCCGTTACAACCAGGGAACATTTGAAAGCTTAGTTAAAAAGAATACCGAAAACGAAAATTGGTTAGTTACTGTTCAGGCTATTTTTGATGATGGTCAAATGTTAAGCGTTGATGTGCCATTTAACAAACCTGCCGAGTGGGACGAAAAGAATGGATTCGATAAGAACATTCACTATACCGAACAACTTGCTACGGTAAAGAATGGCTTTGATATACAGTTAGCCGATGCTCACCTTACAGGTGAAGCTGGTTCTTTAGAAAAAAACACCAATGTTTCAATAACAGCTTTAAGAGCCCGGGATATTCCTGCCCTCGATGCAGGGATGGTAAACGTAACGGCAGGATATGCCGGATACCGTTTCCTTCCTCACGGAACAGAGTTTAAAAAAGACGTTGCTGTTAACTTAGGTTACGACACAACCAAAATACCAAACGGTTACGGTGAGCATGATATTCAAACGTATTTCTTCGATGAAGTAAGCCACCATTGGATAGCCATTCCAAGGGATTCTGTATTGTTGGCCTCAAACATAACACAATCACGCACCAATCACTTTTCCGACTATATTAATGCGATTATAAAAGTACCTGAATCACCTGAAACACAAGGTTACACCCCTACATCAATGAAAGATGTAAAGGCTGCTAACCCTGCTACAGGGATTAATATGATTCAGCCTCCTTCCGCAAACTCAATGGGTAATGCCAATTTAAGCTACCCAATTAACATTCCTGCCGGGCGACAAGGAATGCAGCCACAATTGGCTATTTCGTACAATAGCGGTGGCGGAAACGGATGGTTAGGTCTTGGTTGGGATTTATCTGTTCCCTCTATTTCGGTTGAAACACGTTGGGGAGTGCCAAGATATAATTCATCAAAAGAATCGGAAACCTACATAATGGGTGGAGAGCAATTAAGCCCAGTTGCACATAGAAGTGCAATTTTGGAGGATAGAACTTCAAATAAACAGTTTTATCCTCGAGTTGAAGGTTCTTTTAGTAAAATCATCAGAAAAGGGGATAGTCCTAAAAATTATCATTGGGAAGTTACAGACAAAAATGGTATCAAATATTATTATGGAGCAGCTTCGGATGGCAACTTATTAGACTCTGCTATATTGAAAGATACTGATGGAAATATAGCGCATTGGGCATTAGTTGAAGTACGTGATTTGAATGACAACTTTGTAAAATATAACTATTCAGTAGTTGAAGATGCTGGCGTTAATGGCGGTACTGTAATGGGTTCTCAAATTTATCTTGAAAGTGTTTATTATACAGGATATGAAAATGAAAATGGTGCATATTCAGTTCATTTTAGCCGTGATCGGGAACTTCCAAACTTTACAAAAAGAAAAGATATTACAATTAATGCTCGTTATGGTTTCAAACAAGTCACTGCTGATTTACTAAAAAATATTGAAGTAAAATTTAATACTGAAACCATAAGGAGTTATGAATTAAATTATAAGGAAGGGACTTTCCTAAAAAACCTTCTTACAAGTATTACAGAGAAAGATGCAAGTGGAGAAGAATTTAACACACATTCATTCGATTATTATAATGATGTTTATTCGGGTACTACCTTTAATCCATATAGCTCTGGTGTTAATTGGAATGCTGGTGAAGACAATATAAAAGGTGGTTTTATTGATAAAGGCGTATTTAATGATAAAGCCTCAGTTTTAAGTGGCAGTAAATCAGAAAGTGCAGGAGGTGGACTGTCAGTAACTGTTGGCCCTCCTGGAGAGATTGGTACAAAAAGTAATACTGCTGGAGTCAATTATAGCTACACACATACTTGGAGTGAGGGACGTGTTGCTTTTGTGGATATAGATGGAGATGGTTTATCTGATAAAGTAATGATGATAAAAGTTGATGGTGAAAATAAAATGATGTACAGACCTCAATTATTTAATCCTGATACAGAAAGTGAGCGTTTTGGCGATTTAAAAGAAGTTTCGGGTATGAATCAGTTCTTAAAAGAAAAAGGTAATACTCATGACGTTGGAATTGAATCAAATTTTGGAGTTACAGCAGGTTTAAATCATAGCATGAGTAAATCAACAACTGAAATTTATTTTACTGATGCTAATGGTGATGGATTAATTGATATTATTAAAAGTGGTTCTGTTTATTTTAATAGTATTTCAGATAAAGGCACACCTCATTTCGAAAAGTCAAGTTCTAAAACTCCAAGCCCAATTATACAATCAGGGATTGTTGACCCTAACTTAGTAGAAGTTGATTCGGCTGAAATAAAAGATTTAATTGAAAAGAATCCCTTACAGGATGTCGTAAGAATGTGGCAAGCTCCTTTTAACGGGACAGTAAACATAAAAGGTGGTCTAAACTTAATTGAAGACACATCAGAAGAACGAAAAGCTTATACTACTGCTGATGGTGTTCGTGTTGCTATTCAGCATAAAGGTGATGAGCTTTGGAGTACAGAAATACTACCAACAGATTACAGTATTAAATACCCAAGTGGTGTAAGTAACATAGCTGTTAAGAAAGGGGATAGAATATATTTTAGGGTGCATTCTATCTTTGACGGTTCTTACGACCAGGTATTATGGAATCCTATAGTTGAATATGCTCAGCATAATGACTCAATAATAGATGCCAATAATAAACCAGTATTTAAATACACAGCAAAAGATGATTATATCTTAGCATCACCTCAGTTTGCAAGTGCACCAATAGATGGAGAAATAAATATTGAAGGTGTTTTTACAAAACCAGTTACAAGTGATGATATTACTATTCAGATAATAAAGAATAATGAAGAAGTAGTTTATACAAAAGAACTTAGTTGGGATACTGATACTAGTTTTACTATCTCAAAGGAGCAATCTGTTTCAGAAGGAGATGAATATAGGTTTAAAGTTATTTCATCAACCAATATTGATTGGAATAAAATAGAATGGATTTCAAGATTGTATTATACAAAATCAAATGACCCTAATATTACCGAGGTGAAGGATGGAGATAAATATCTGATTGAAGTTTACGCTGTTCCAGAATTTTCATATTACCCAGACCCTATCAAGAATTCTTTTGCTTGGCACTCTGATTATGAGCAAGAAGTATCTATCTCACCTCAAGTTAAGTTTAGTAAAAGCATAGGTGGTAGCTTAACATTTACTGTGAAAAAACAGGATACTCTACTTACTAAGCAATTGCTAACTATTCATGATAGTACACTAATTGATAGTTTAACAGTGCCCAATTTGTCTCCTGTTAAAATTAAACTGGCTAAAGGAGATAAGATATTTGTAGAATATCATACAAGTAACCGAAACTTAGCATATTTATTGACCAAATCTAATTTTATTATAAGTTCTGATAGTATAGAAACAGATACATTAATTGCCGGATTACATACACTTCATTCTGATGATGTTTACATATTTGGCTCTATGTACAGAAATTGGGGACAGTTTCAATATAATGGAATGGACGGAAGAGGCTATGCTGCAATTAATGAAGCGGAATTAAATCTTGATCAGTACAATGAAGAAGAGGAAGTCTCAACAATTGATTTAAGTCAATCAGGCAGTGAAGAGGAAATGAACAGTCAATTTGATAACAATAATGGTTTTAGAGCTGATAAAAATCCATTTAACCTTATGTTGCCAAGTGCTAATAGAATGGCATGGATCGGAAACGATGACTTTACATTTATAAGTTATGATACAATCAGTAGTTCTCGTATGGGATTAGACCAAATTACTTACGAAAATCCTATACCTGATAATCCTGATGGAGCTATTGCTGTAAATAAGGTAACTAAAAGTAACACGACTTCTGTTGCAGTAGGAAGTGGTTCGTTTAATATAGGAGGAATATCTATAAGCGGAAGTGGCTCATATGGTCATAGTAAAGTTTTAACGGATTATATGGATATGAATGGTGACCGCTATCCTGATATGCTTAGTGAAAACAAAATTCAATATACCACACCTACAGGAGGCTTAATTGATAAAGCAATCCCTCACAAGTGGGAATTTAACCATAGAACTGAGTTGTTGTCAGGTGGTGTTGGTGTAAACGGTTTTCCTCAATCTAAAAAAGAGGCTGGTAATTCACCGAAAAGTTCAGCATATAGTTCTGTAGCTGATTTTGCATCTCTTAGTGCAGGAAAGTCATGGAGTACTGATGATGCTGAATATTCTTGGATGGACATTAATGGAGATGGTCTACCGGATAGATTGAATCAAAAAAATGGTTATGTAGCACTGAATCTTGGATATAAATTTGCTGAAGAAGAAGACTGGGGAAGTTTCGATATAAGAAAAGGTTCTGCCAATAGTACATCAGGAGGATTGGGTGTTAATATTAAGAATTACAGTATAGCTGCTGGTATTGGTGTGGCAAAATCTGAAAATATATTAAAATCTACTCTTGCTGATATAAATGGTGACGGCTTAGTTGATAAGGTATTTATTGAAGATGATATTATTAAAGTTAATTTAAACACTGGGAACGGTTTTAGTTCTACTACCTTAAAATTGTCTTCTATTCCAAATATTAATAAAGGTACTTCAACCAATCGTTCAGCTAATGCAGCGTTCACCATAGGAATACCTATTCTTCCGCCACCATTTTATGTTGTTAAACTATGTATCAACCCTAAAGTTTTTTATAGCCAAAGTTTTAACAGACAGGAAGAACAAATAAGTGATGTTGATGGTGATGGATTTCCTGATTTCGTTACATCTACAACCGATGATAAGCTTACACTTAAAAAGTCGAATATCAAAAGAACCAACCTGTTAAAATCTGTTTCTCGCCCACTTGGTGCGGTTATTGAAATGGATTATGAATTAACTGGTCATACTTATGATATGCCTCAATCCGTTTGGGCCTTAAGCAAAGTTGAAGTGTATGATGGACAAGAAGGCGATGGTATTGACAATATGGTAACAAAATTTACTTATGAAAATGGATATCACGACCGTCATGAAAGAACTTTCTATGGTTTTGGAGGAGTAAAGACAAGCCAGTTAAATGAAGATGGTGATGTATATAGGTCAACAGTACGCACTTATGCAAATAAAAATTACTACGAAAAAGGTCTGATGATTTCTGAATTCATCCAGGATGCCAAGGGTAAGAAGTATGTAGAAACAGTGAATGAGTATGAATTAAAATCAATGGATATGAATGCGCTTCCTGATGATTTTGAGGAATCTGGCATTAATATAGCATTCCCGGCATTAATTGAAACTCAAAAGTATTTTTACGAAGGGGAAAGCGAGGTTCAAAAATCAACTAAAGTAAGTTTTGGGTATGGTGCGTATGGAAATGTTGTAGCATATACCGACTTTGGAGAACCAAATAATGATAGCGATGACATTACTGCAAGTATTGATTATTGGAACGTAACTAAAAAGAATATTTTATCAATTCCGAAATCAATTACTGTAACTGGTAGTGGAAAGACACTACGAAAAAGAGAGACATCAATTGATGAAAATAACGGAAAAATTACACAGATACGACAAAGCTTAGAAAAGGGTCAGGCTGTTTACGACATGAATTATAACAAGTATGGTCTACTTGATTCCATTGTTCGCCCTGAAAACTATAAAGGAGAAAGAATGTATTTTGCTTATGAATACGATGACGTTGTTCATAAATATGTTGTTGCAGTTCGTGATGCATATGGATATAATTCATCCTCAACATATGAATATAAGTATGGTCAATTATTGAGCACAACAGATATTAATGGTAAGCAAACATTGTATGAGATTGATAATATTGGACGAATTACTAAAATTACCGGCCCTTATGAAATTGAATCAGGTCAGGATTATACTATTCGCTTCAAATATTTCCATGATGCAGAAATCCCTTGGGCACAAACACAGCACTTCGACCCTGAACACCCGGAGAACCCAATTGAAACAGCCATTTTTATTGATGGTTTGGGTAGGGTATTACAAACTAAAAAAGATGGTGCAATATTCAAAGCTAAAGACACTGAAGATACTGAGGTAATGTTGGTATCGGGATTGGTTGAATATGATGCCTTTGGCAGAAGTATTTCTTCAAAGTATCCGGTAACAGAGAACAAAGGTAGCATTGGCAAATTTAATACAGATGTTGATGACATTGCTGCTACTCTAGTAGAATATGATGTTTTAGGTAGGGAAGTTAAGATCATTTTACCTGACGGTGCTGAAACTAAAACGAAATATGGTTTTGGAAATGATAGATATGGCATTAAACAATTTATGACTTGTGTTACTGACGCCAATGGAATTAAAACGGAAAGCTTTACCGATGTTAAAGGAAGACAAACAGGTGTAAAAGCTCCAGGTGATATTTGGACAAGCTTTGTTTATAATGCCATTAACGAGTTAACCTCGGTTACTGATGCTGAAGATAATACTACAGTTTCGGTATATGATATGCTCGGACGCAGGTTAAGCCGTAACCACCCCGATGCGGGGTTAACTGAATATACCTATGATCCTGCCGGAAATATGCTTACTCAAATTACGGCTAACCTTCGGGAAAAAGGTGAAGAAATTAAGTATGAATATGACTATAACCGCTTAATAAGCATTACCTATCCTGAAAATACAATGAATAATGTGACGTTTGAGTACGGTAAACCGGATGCAAAACACAATAGAGCAGGGCGTATTGTACTGCAAGAGGATGCAACTGGAGTGCAAGAGTTTTACTATGGTTCTTTAGGTGAAATAACCAAAAATATACGATCGGTAATAGTGCCTGACGAAGGTGTATTTACTTTTGAAACAGAATGGGAATATGACACATGGAACCGTTTAAAAAAGATGATTTACCCTGATGGAGAAGAAGTAACCTATAATTATAACTTAGGTGGTATGTTACAGGAAATGTATGGTAATAAGAAGGGAACCCGATACGATTATATTACACGATTAGGGTACGATAAATTTGAAGATCGAAAGTATATTGGTTTTGGGAATGGAACAGAAACCTATTACGATTATGAAAATGACAGAAGGCGATTGAAACATATTCTTACTTCTGCCTCCACAGGACGTGCATTAATGGACAATACTTATACTTATGATGATGTAAACAACATTACTAACCTAAAAAGCAATGCTTCAATACCGGAAACTGGATTTAAGGGAGGAAGGTTTGATTATAATTTTGAGTACGATGACCTGTACAGATTAACCGGTGCAAATGGTTTGTTTGAAGGGTCTGAAAGTGAACATAGGTATGAACTTACTATGAAATATAGCTCAACAGGTTGCATATTAAATAAAGACCAACTACATCAAAGTCGAGATAGAGGAGCTTCAATATGGGAAACACGAGGGAAAACCACATATGAGTTTGATTATAAATATGAAGGTGAGAAACCTCATGCACCAAGTCAAATAGGTGAAAATGCTTATACTTACGATGCAAACGGTAATGCCACCGAATGGCGTAGTACAAAAAGCAATCAACGCAGACAAATATTGTGGGATGAAGAAAATCGCATACGGGCTATTGCTGAAAATGGCTCAACCCACCATTATATTTACGATGCTTCGGGTGAACGTGTGATTAAAGCTACGGGAGATGGACAAGCTATTTATATCAATGGTTTCCCAATGGGTGGTAGTGGAACTGTTGGTAACTATACCATGTACGTTAATCCTTACATGGTTGTAAACAATATGAACTTTACAAAACATTTTTATATTGAGGGACAACGCATAGTTAGTAAGCTTGGAGAAGGAGGAGCGTATCAATATCTGCTTAATGATAAGAATACCCAATATGTAGCAGGTGGTGATACTATCAACTACGACAAAAAAATGCTCCAGCAAAAAGAAGCGATAATAGCAAACTTCGAAGGATTTGGCTTGGATGGCGTTGTATTTACTGCTGGAAAATCTGGCAAAACCCCCTATGGACAGATAAAGAAATACTACCGTCAGGAGAATGGAGATGGAGCAACACATGTAAAAGATACTACAAAAGCTACCGCTAATGCCAATGAAAAATTCCGATATTTTTATCATCCAGATCATTTGGGTAGTAGTAGTTATATAACTGATGCCTCTGGAGAAGTTTACCAACATTTTGAGTATTTTCCATTTGGAGAGACGTTCTATGAAGACCGCCATGACCACCATCGCACCCCTTACATGTTTAATGGCAAGGAACTTGATAAAGAAACTGGTTTGTACTACTATGGTGCAAGATATTATGACCCGAAAATAAGTATGTTTTATGGTGTTGATCCATTAGCAGAAAGATTTCCTTCCATGAGTTCATTTAGTTATGCTGCAAATAACCCCATTAGGCTTATTGATATTAATGGCGAAAATCCTGGAGAAGGAGATGCTACTGATGGTACTTATGTCATAATATATGCGAAAGGTTGGGACAATCCGCATACAAAAGGACATAATCAACAAGATAATTTTAAGAAGAATGCAGAAGCTTTGAAGCAAAATTTAATAAAAAATGGAGTCAATGAGAAATCAATAGTTTTACAAGAAGCATCGAATGAACAAGAGTTCTTAGATATTGTAAATAAGCAATATGAAAGTGGGAAAATTGTTCAGTTAGATGTTTATGGACATATGTCAAATAATGCTATAAATTTTGGAGGAGAAGCAAGTGACGAACCAATTAATGCCACACCTGGTCAAAAGGATTATAGACTTTTAAGTTATTGGTCTACTACTGATAATAATTACAATCCTGATGGCGGAAATGAAATACTGAAAATAAATAAAGGAAACTTTGTTAAGAATGCAAAGGTTACTCTCTGGGGGTGTAATGCAGGTTACTTTTTTAATGATGTAAGTAAGAAGAAATATGCTCTAGCTCAAGGTTTTGCAAATCATTTAGATGCTGTTGTAAAAGCATTCGATAGCTATTCTGAATTTAAAACTCTTAATGGATCGGGAAAATCTAGTGATTTAATATTTGATGGTACAATGATAAGAACAAAGGATAGGAAAACTCAGAAAGTAGTACAAGGAACGTTTAGTAAGTAAAAATTGAGATTTAATAATGCGCTAAAAAAAGATAAAATGAAAACAATATCAGTAATAGGACTTTTATTTCTACATACATTAATAATTTTTGCTCAAAATAACGATTGTGCTGTTAACTTTTATAGAAATAATAGTTCAATTATTCAATATCAAACATTCAATGAAGATTCTATTC
This sequence comes from Marinilabiliaceae bacterium, assembly GCA_050296935.1. Lineage (GTDB taxonomy): Bacteria > Bacteroidota > Bacteroidia > Bacteroidales > Marinilabiliaceae > Saccharicrinis. The sequence goes on from JBNKRV010000140.1 coordinate 12,598, forward strand.
CAAATTATTCATTATTTACCAAGAAAAAGTTGGATGATTTAAGAAAAGTATTTGAGAGTATTGCAGTTAAGAATGCAATTGATCTTTTTAAAAAAGATAGCGTTGTGCATAACTTTTTTAAAAGATATTCACATACAGACATGACGAGTGGAATTAGAATTGAAGATTATGCAACAATTAAAGGGTATAACTATAATAGAAAAGACTATTACTCAGGAATACAACTCGTAAATGAGGTCTGCGATTCTCTTATTCAAAGTGAAAATTATTTAAATATTTCAATTTTTTATTTTGATCCATCATTGGATTGTGAGGTTTATGTATTTGAAAGGGGCTTGCTATATGCTGGCATATGGGAGTTTATTTTTAAAGAAATATATAACCCTATAATTGAATCGCCAATATTTCCTTACTCAGAAGGCATTTCCTTGTCTGAAAAGAAGAATATAGGTTTAGATATCAGAAAGTTTTCAGAACGTATAGTTATTCCTATTATTGAAGATAATAGAGTCATATATAACATTGAAATTGTTTCGTGTAAGTGATAATATTTCATTTACTTTTATTGATCAAAATCAGGTTGATGAAAATTTGAGTGGAGGGATGCTAGTGTAAAGATTGTTTAATTACCGAATTAATATTACTTTTGTCCTATGGCAAGGACAGGACGAAAGTTAAAACTAAGCGATGACGACTATAAAACTTTAGTCGCCACATCTCGTGCACATAGCGCAGACCATAGAGCGGTAATGCGCTCCAAGATAATACTCATGCTTCATAGTGAAAACAGTTACGATTCAATAAAGGCCGAATTAAAAGTTGGCCGTGAAGCCATTGCAAAATGGAAAAAACGTTATTTAGACTTTGGTTTAGACGGCTTAAAAGATGCACCAAGACCTGGCAAGAAGCCAGTTTATACCGAAGCTGACAGGGCCAGGGTTATTCAAAAGGCTTGTTCCAAACCCGAAGGTGGATATGCAAACTGGAGCCAACGCCGGATAGCAAAAGAGTTTGGGATGAGCCAAAGCACTGTCCAAAGCATTTTGAAATCACATGATTTAAAGCCCCATAAAACAGAATATTGGTGCGGGAAAAGCACAGAACCGGAATTCGAAGAAAAAATGCTTAATGTTGTTGGACTTTATATGAACCCACCGGAAAACGCACTGGTATTGTCTGTTGATGAGAAAACACAGATACAGGCACTGGATCGTTCTCAGCCAGAACTGCCTTTACGCTCTGGCAACCCCAAGCGCCTGACTGCCACTTACAAAAGGCATGGAACTGTATCTTTAATAGCGGCCCTTTCAGTTCACAATGGTGAGATTACGGCAAATACAATAGAAAAAAACAATGCAAAAAACTTTCTGAAATTTTTGAAAAAAATATATCAGAAATATCCTAAAAAGCATCTTCATATAATTGTTGACAACTTAAATGTACACAAGCATAAAGATGTAATGGAATGGATAAGCTCTAAACCAAGAATGACCATGCATTTTACTCCAACTTATTCATCTTGGTTGAATCAAGTCGAGATTTGGTTCAATATATTATCCAAGGACGTACTAAAAGGAGCTGTCTGGCAAAGCAAGGAGCAATTGGCCAATCAAATAATCCAGTATGTAGAGACATATAACAAAGAACGGGCGAAGCCCTTTGTATGGACTTATGATGGAAAAAACTAGAATAGTTCGCCTAATAATGAATCTTTACACTAGATAATGTATTTACGGATTATGTAAAAAGGATTCGAAAGATTACAGATACTAAAATAACGATATCAATATGGCAGTACATAAATAAAAATGAAATGCATAAATTATACCCCAAAGGTATAGGCGGTAAATTATGAAAAGATTTAATTACGTATTAATAGTCCTCTTATTCTTCATGAACTTAAAAGTTTTATCACAAGAGCACAAAAAAAACGATTGGATAATTAAGCTGATATGCCAAGAAATTGAAGTAGATAAGCTGCAATATTCTATTCATAAAAATGGTTACTCTTTCTACAAGCTTCTTGTTGAAGATAGTATAATAAGAAGCGAAGATGTTTTGTGTGATTCAATTATATTATTTGCAAAAAAAGAAGATAGGATAAGAAAAAAAACTAGTGATTTCACATTAGAAATTTTGAATGTTATAAGCAATAGAATCCAAGTAGAGCAAAATCTTGAGCGCGTACTTAATTATACTAGTTATGAGAAACCTCCTAAAATTATTTTGATGAAAGAGGAAAAACTTATTATTTTTCAAGCTGGGGAGCGATTTATCGGGATAACCTTTATAAAATAAAGAATTTATTGATTAAGGAATATGGTTATAAAGGGATAAGGCCATCTAATGCAGAAGATCAAAAATCACCTTCTAAATTTAGGATTTAATCTTAATCGATTTAATACTCGCAAAACATGAAAAGCACATCTTAGTTTTATTACCCATTTTTGTATCGGCAAATATGTTTGTATAGTAGTTTGTTTTAAAAATAAATTGAGAGAAGTTGCAGGTTTGGTTTGTATTACTAAGATTGGTATTATAAAAAAGGCTGTTTCAATTTGAAGCAGCCCTTTTTAAGTTTTATATAGAGCAATAAAACTAATCCTTAATACATCTTACCGAAAAATAATTATCCATTTCAATGCTATATAAAAAAGTAGTTGTATAACCTGAGCGAATACGTAAAGTTGTAGCAACATAATCGTTTAAGTTAGTACTACTCCACCAATATCCTGAAGTACCCTTCCCACTATAAGAATAATGATATAATCCGGCAGCAAAGGCAGTAAACCCAGTTGCATTAATTTTTTCCGGATAACTATCATTACTTGGTGCACCTTCAGTATATATATCCGCATTCCAACCCGTACTTGCACAAAGTGCTTTTGCAATTTCATCACTTCCAATTTCTCCTGTATAAGCAAAACCATTTTCACTTAAATAATCTTCCAATTGTTGAAATTCTTTCTCTGTAGGTAAATGCCAACCATCTGGAGCAACAATTTGAGCGGTTTCCCAATCGTATAAGTAACCATAGGTTGCAACATTAGCTTCATCATCGTTATAAGTCCTGTAATTGCCTGATTCAGGTTTATATGCTAAATTTTCTGCCATCCAAACCTGGTCACCTATTTGTATTGTTTTATAAGTTTTACTATCACGGTTGTCGGTAAATGTTCCAAAGTTATGTTTTGAATCATTATTATCTCCCGAGTTTCCGGTATTTTCATCCTTTTCGCATTGAGTAAAAGAAACAATTAATGCCAAAGCAAATATTCCTTTCAAAAACAATTTTATTTTTTTCATTCGTATCTATTTTTCGTTTAACAAATATTTACTCCGTTACAAAATTAATAGCCTCGGAAAATTCTTGCATTCCACTTGGGCTAACAAGGTCGAGATTTATACTATATAAAGTTTCTGAATTTAAGTTTACAGTCGGTTTAATCTCAAGTTTCATATTATTGCTCGACCAAGTATGCGTATAAGAGGTATTATTCCAAGCATCTTCCATTAAACTAATGGTTGAGTTGCTTGTGTCAACAGGAATAGTAAATTGCAAGCTAATTGTTCCATCAACCGGGAAATTCTCTACCGCAATACCATCGCTGTCTAATATATTAGCAGTCGCTAAACCAAGGCTGGCTTCTGCATAGTAGCCATAGACAATAAGATAGTTGTCCTCTTTTATATCAATAGAGGAAGTTGTTTTATAACGTACTCCATTTAATTCGTGGTCAATAGAAACTGTAAATTCTTGCGGTACATTATTTAATGATATTCTTCCAAATCCATCGGTAGTTCCTTCAATGGCAGCATTTATGTCTCCGGTTGAAATTACATATGGGAAATTGTTAGCTGCAATTACTTCACCATTCTCAAATTGTCGGTAAATAGTTATTTCAGCATCATCAGTTGCCGGAATTAGATTACATACTACCGATTTAACAACATCATATCCGTTATCTCCCCCTCCTGATAGATTTTCGGCTGCATAGATTTGTTGTGTTTGTGTCGAAAAGCCTTCTTTTGAAATGATTATGGTGTAATCACCAATTGTATATGTACCAAGATTAAAATACCCAGATTCATTAGTGCTAGCTGAATGAGTAGCATTTTGGGTAATAACTTCAACCTTGGCATCAACTACAGGCTGAGTTGTTTCTGCATTCAATACAATACCCTCAATAACAACATTAATTGCCGGGTCATCTTTATCACAAGAAAATAAAGTGATTAACAGAACTGGAAGGATTAGTAAAATTCGATTCATACTTTAACAATGTTTTTCGTTTAATTAAATAAAACAAATCTATACGAAAATATTGATGAATTGTTAGGTTTATGTGACAAAAAGCTATCTTTATAGAGCTAATTGTCAAGGGTATAATATTTTAAATTATGCCCAAAATTTTTATTAAACTATTAAAAATAAGCCTCTTGTTGAGGCTTTCGGTGTTTATAGACCTTGCTTGTTTTTCTCTTTATTTCCTTATTCTTTGTTTTGTTCTCAGTAATACGTGGGTACAACATTGGTATTCTCTCCGTAATACAGGATTTCTTCAAAAGCAGTCTGTTTTTTTATTCAATTATAAGAAGGTTGAAAATAATTACCTCAAAAAAGTAACTCGTAACCTACTTATTTTTGAAGCAATGCAGATCTACCTGATATGTATTCTCAATTTTTCCCAAAGCTTAAAAAAGTCTTTAAAATATCCTTTCAAAGTATTCAAAAGAAGTATGGATATTCTAAAAAGTATTCAAAAGCAGTCAAAAGCACTTAAAATATGGTCTTCATACTTGCATAATCATAGTTTTTTAAGGCATTTCTGCACATTTACTAACCGAATCCTAACACTATGAAAATACGCAGAACAATATTAAAGCAGGATTTGGTTAAGAAGCTTTACCCGGATAGTATTTCCATTAATTCCGCAATGCAGCAGCTCCGCAACGAAATTGATTTTTGCCCAACACTCAAGCAGCAAATTGAACTTGCAGGAAACACCAAACGCCATTACTACAACAAACAACAGCTCCTTTTAATCCTGGAACATTTTTGTATAACACTTGAAGAATTTGAACAGCTATGAAGTATTTCTTAGGCATAACCGATATTGAACAAGCGAAACTACGTTACCGAAAATTAGCAAAGCAACTACACCCCGACGCAGGGGGAACTACCGTTGAGTTTCAAAAAATGCAACAGGAATATAAACAACTATTGAATCAAGTTCTCCAATACAAGCAAACCGTTAAAAATTCGGGAGTAACATTTGAAAATGAACTTCTAAACGAATTACAAAAGTTGGCTAAAGCTTTAATCAAAAAGCAAGTGCCACAGAACTATTTGCGCCAGAAAATTCAAACAACAGAATCACCTTTAAAGAAAGGATTGTTTAGTGATATTGCCGATTGGTTGGATAGTATATAAAAAATTATCTAAAAGAAAGTTGTTGACTTTCATATGAGTTTCATAAATTAGCATCTTAATTAAAGAAATACACGTAATTTGCGTATCATGATACAACGAAAACAGATAAACAGGATAAAAATTGTTTTAGTTGAGCACAATAAAACAAACAAGTGGTTGGCTGAACAATTGGGAAAAAGTTTAACTACAGTATCACGGTGGTGTACCAATGAAACCCAACCGGGTATTGAAACTATGTTTGATATTGCTGATAAATTGAATATTGATGCCAGAGAACTAATTGTATCAAACAAAAAGAATAAATAAGATGCAGCAAGGGTGTAAACATTAAATTGAAAAGGAAAAGATGATAAATCACTATATGTGTTTACTTACTGAAATATATGACACTTATTGTGTATATAAAAAAGAAGATAATCCTTGAATAAATCCAAATAAATAGCTGACCCCTGTATAGAACAAGTTGATTTAGATGAGATTTAGATGAGATTTAAATGTTGTAAAAAAAGTATTAAAAGATGAATAAAAAGACCCCATTGTATTTTGGAATGCTTGGAGGAGGTATTGTAATTGCGGTATTTTTCACAGTTTTATTGTCTGCTAATTTATTTAACTATAGAATTAAAATTGACAAGATTAATATTAACGCAATTCAATTAGCTGACTCACTAAAAATCAAGAATAATACAGATTCCATTTATCAATCAAGAGTTGAGTTTAAGCAGACATTAGTTGAGGACTTAAAAAATGACAAATCAATCTTAACACCTCAGGAGTATACCAATAACATTGTCAATTATTATAATAGTATTTTATTGATTCTATCTGTTATGCTTGCGGCATTTTCAGTTTTAAGTTTTGTATATATTAAATCACAAACAAACGATTGGGTCCAAGAAAAGCTTGAATCAGATGAATTTAAGGAAGATGTCAGTGACGTTCTTGTTGGAAAGGCTGAGAATCGGTTTAGAGAAGTATTGTCTGATTTACAGGAGAAGATAAGTACAATGGAAAATGAAATTGCGGATCTTTATGAACGTTGTGAAGGTAATAATGGAGATGAAGAAATTGAATAAGCTATGGGAGTAAAAGGAAGACGTAAAAGAGACTTACAAGACGAACCTACTTTGTTAAAGGATGTTCAATCCATTATTGATAATGCTATAGAACAGGGTTTTGTAAAAGGCTATGAAGTAAATATTGAGCAAATAGTTGAAAATGAAGGTATCATACTTGAAAAAGACTTTAATATGGAGTCTTCAAAATCAGGTTCCCTTTCAAAGGATAAGAAGCTAGATAAATGGGTAATAAAAGTAAATGGGAAGCACCATGTTAAGCGTCAGAGATTCACTATAGCACACGAATTTGCGCATTATTGCCTTCATAAAGATGAGCAAGGTTCTTTTGTAGATGAAGAAATTTATTTTAGAAAAGACCATGAAAGCTCTATTGAGTATAATGCTGATGTTTTTGCTTCTGAGGTATTAATGCCCAAAGCTCTATTTGAGAAAGCTATAAAAGAAGACCAAATAAAAAAAATTAAAGAATTATCGGAAAAATTCAACGTATCTACAATGGCGATTACAATTAGGGCTGAAAAGCTAGGATTTAAAACTAAATCACATGAGAAATAAATACAATATTCTATTTAAAACAGGAGATGCAGAAATAAGAGCTTTAGAAAAATCGAACTTTGATGTTTCAAACATATTCCCGATTGTCGAATTAACCAGAGGTAGAAAATCTAAATCTGATAAGGTCGGTTTAATATCAAAACGCATTAAGAAATTAGGGGAAATATTCTCAAATCAATCAATTTGCCTTGACTTAACGACATCAGACCAATTGTCAAATGAAGAAATAGAGGAATTATATAGTTATGATTCAGGTTATGAAAATTGGGTGGGGTTTTTGAATTCTATAAATGCCGCAAAAACATTTAAAGAAATTGTACCGACAATATTGGTAGATACAACCGATGAAAATATTGATAATAATTTAAAAGCTCAAGTTGAAAGTTTATCTAAAAGTTTCAAAAGAATTGCGTATAGAAACGATATAACGGACGATGGGTATATTGAAGATATAGAAATATTTGCTGAAACGATAAAGGATAATAATGTTGAATTTGTTTTTATAGCAGATTGTGAATACGTTCCTTCCGGTGCAACTAGGAATACAGCAAGTCTTGTTTCTGCTAGAATTACAAAGGTTAAGAAATTAATCCCAAATTCTACATTTATTGTGATTTCAACTTCATTCCCACGGTATGTTAGTGATATTGGAAATGACAACTATGACATTTTCCCTCTTTATGAGATAGATGTTCATAAAGAGGTAAAAGAAATACATAATGATGTCATTTATGGAGATTACGGTTCTATTAATCCAATAAGAAACGATACAGTTGTAATGGCTAGAGGATGGATTCCAAGAATAGATGTCCCTACTCCTTCGGGAATATACTACTACAGGGTTAGAAATAAAATAAAGGATTATGCTGCGACATATTCTATCGTGGCAAATAAAATTGTGGAAGACGACAAGTTTCCATCACATATGTCTTCTAATTGGGGTATAAAACAAATTCTAATATGTAAAAATGGAAGTGCGCCTGGTGCCTCGCCGAATTTTTGGATTTCAGTACGCATGTCAATTTTTATTGCGATGCAGTTAAAACGACTGAAATTATAGAAATATTTCTATATTAGATTATTTCGTCAGAATTTTTTGTAAGAAGTTTTAAGTCTTCATAATGCGTAGTTTCTCCTTTTTCATCAAAGAAGATATTATTTCTTGGTGTTAATCGTTGTTTTAGAAATATTCTTAAAGCTTCTCTTAGTTCTTCTAGTTTTTTAGTTCCAAGAAATTTTCGAACTTCTGAAACACTCCTAAATTTTGAGCTTACTTTAAATTGTTTTCTTAAAAATGATGCTGGAATTGTTTCTAATATTTCTTCTTTATCATGTTTTAAAACTTTTTTTGGTGTTTTTTTAATAACAATAGAATTATTGTTGTCAATTAATATAAGCCCTTCATTCTGTTTTAAAACTTTCAATGCTCTTTTTTCATGGAGCTTTGTTGTTACTAAGTATTGGTAATCAAATACCTTTTTGTAGTCATCTAGTTGTTCCCTAGCCTTTCTATAATCATCGCTATCTGATTTTATTTCAAAGGCAGTTGTTGAGCCATTAACTGCTAATAAATCTGTTTGCCTTTTCTTTTTACCGTAAAAAAGTTCATTGCCATAAACACAACCTTCAATAAGCTTCTCTTTCTCAATATAATCTATCAAGAGAGCTTTAATTACATTTGCATTTCCAAGGTTGTCCACAATTATTCTTTTTTATTCTAGTATTTAACGCAAAGTTAATGGTAAAAATTGTTTTTCTCTTAATGCAAAATGCATTTCTCAATATACCATATTAATGCTATCTCAAAAATATGTCTTTACATCACTATCTGTCAAGAATATAATTATAAAAATTTATGCCAAAAAATCCGATTAATCTCAAGTTATAGTATTTTTAAAGCCTTAATTATAATAATTATTAATTCAGAAATTTTTTAATACATGAATGTAGAAGATATTGCTAAAGGATTTGAACCAGTTATGAAAATGGCTGCTGAATCTAACTTATGGGTAAAAACATTAATGCGACATTACAGAAAATCAATGAGTGAATTAACAGGAAAGTCTGAAGATTCTATCATAGGTGAGTTGAATGAATTATTTGAAGAAGTAAAAGAGGAACAGGTTAATAAAATTAAAAAGGATGGCAATAAAAGTTGAATCAATAGATACCCTTAAAAAATATTTTACTGGAATAACCAGACGAGCAAATCATCATGCTCCAAACATAAGTGAAGTTATCTATGGCCTTTTAGGAATTATTATTTTAAAAAAAGATGATAATACATTTATTGAAGTAAGAGGAAGTGATGATTCGAAAACCGGAAACATTCTATGGGTTGTGATAAATGGTGTAAGATATGCGTTTAGGTACGAACACTCTAATGATACAATAGAAATAAGACGAAACTCGTATAATGGAGAAATCGTATTAATTATTAATAATGACACCACTTTAAATCAAGTAATAAATGTCTTCTGATATTTAAAAAAAATAACGGGGCGAACTCGTTATCTGAGCGGACAGTTTCCGTAAATAAAAATCGAATGTATTATGAATATTATCTTGAATATTTCGGTTGACCTAACACAGATAGTAAATGCAGTAATGCTATTAATATTGATGTATTGGTCAGAGAATTAAAACTATATCAAAAAGTTTTCAAAGGTGTTATCATGTATAATCCTAAAACAGGTTGACTATTTTCTTAAGTTATCAACAGCGAACTAATAGCGTTCATTTTTTTAATAACTAAAAACCATTTTACTTTGCAGCATTCAGGAGAAGCGGAGGTGAGCTCTGATATGGGGATGTCAACTCACGAGGAATATCCTGATGCGACGAAGTATGTTGGAAAGGGCTGCTAATATAGCGGCCTTTTTTTATTTTCCATATACTTTAGAGCTTTTATGCCTAAAAAATTCCCCTTCATCATGTAAATCAACATTTATTTTTTTCTTTTTTATAGTTTTTCCACATACGTTTCAACTCTCCATAACTGTTGTAAGCCTGAGATGGGGTGAGCATTTCTACACTGCTGTGAGGGCGTTGGTTATTGTAAAAATCGATGATGGCTTTAATGCCTGTTTTAGCTTTTTTCAGGCTGCTAAAACTCATTTGCCTCTCATGCGTAAAATCATCCTTTAAAGTCCTGTTGATTCTCTCCGCAACAGCATTCTCCAGCGGATCACTATTTTCTGTCATACTGATTGCAATGCCATATTTGTTCAATAGATTTGTGTAATCATGGCAGCAGTACTGTATGCCTCTGTCTGAATGATGAATACATTCGGACAGATTTGTCCTCCCGGCTTTTTTTATTGCCATACGTAATGCATTTAATGCCCCTTCAGCTTTTAAACTGTCACTTAAATGATAGCCCATCACCTTTCTTGAATAAAGATCAGTTAGCAAAAAGAGGTAAGCAAAATTTTCAATTTCCTTTATCCATATGTAAGTAATATCCGAAACCCAAACTCCATTTGCCCTGAAAGGTGCTAGCTCTTTTATTTTGTTCGGATAACGATGGTAAAAATGGTAGCTATTGGTGGTTTTTGCCACTTTCTTTTTGCTCTTCATCTGTAAATTATGAGATTTTAAAAACGCAAACAACTTGTCTCGTCCCATTTTAATTTTATGTTTATCCAGTTCTGGTTTTATCAAAGCGTAAAAGTTTCTTCCGCTTCCCCTTTTCCATATCTTTCTCTTTTCTTGTATAATATCCAACACTAGCTGTGTCTCCATGTGCTTTGTGCAATTTCTGTCAATCTGTTTATAATAAGCCTGTTTGCTATAGCCAAGCAGCCCGCAAAGAAATATAATGCTTACCTTTTGCCCGGCTTCTTCCTTGATGATTTGGACTGCTTGGCTCCAGGCTTTTTTCTGATTTGGATGCCTTGCTCTTGTTCTGCTATCTCAACCATCTTTTGCCATAGATCCGCTCGATATTTTTCTCTTTTAAGCTCTGCTTCTAGTTCTTCTATCCTTTTTTCCTGTTCTGAAGGTGATTTCATATGTGGCATATCTTTTAACGATTCCAAAGATAGCTCTGGTTTACGATAATTTTTGTGTCCGCTAAATTGACGTATCCAATAAAGTATTGCACAATTGCTTGCTATTCCATATATGCGCCTGGCTTCTTCTTTATTATACTTTCCTGAGAGAACTTCTTGGACAACTTTCCATTTAAATTCTTCAGAATAATGTTGCGATTCTTTTCTTTTCATTTTTGTCCTAATTTTAGTTGACTTATTAACAATTTTTCGGTCAACCTATTTCAGGACGATACAAGTATTTAGGCTCCCGATTTTATCGGGACAGGCTGTGTTATTCAGCCCCGAAAAAGTGTATTTATTTGTAGTTAAGCCGACGGTGTACGGTTACCGGAAGGCAGCAATTACAGGAGTAAAATACGGTTATACCTGTAGAACTACCGTGGTCAGAGCGCAGGGCATGAATACAAAGGGAAATCTTCGGAACTTAGGAGATCTGTAATGCTCCTGGCATAATGAGGTTTATAGTGTGCCTCCCAATAGGAAACACTAAGCAGTAAGCGTATCCTTAGCAAGGCCTACATGCATAAAGAAAAAGCTAAGGTGTAACAGGTATCTGCGACAAGGGATAACCGGAGTCAAAGAGAAGGCATGCAGAAGTCAGAGTAGTCTCATAGTACCGCAGTAGTTGGGGAAGTGCCATCTGAACGACCCAATGTAGGGAAGGGGATCTACCAGTTAATATGGATCAACCAAACGACACCATGGATTTACTCAGAGAACTCGTCAACAGGTATACGAAATTTGGTTGTATATTTATTTCAGATATTAAAACATGTTAACTGAGGAGCCGGATACGGGAATTCTGTACGTCCGGATCTGCGGGGGGATAGGTGGAGTAATCTGCCATTCTATCCCGATTGTGCTTCATGCAAAAAGAGCAACCTGCGACACATTTTGGCGTTATGAAACGATAGCTTTGAAAAAGACTTAAAATATTATGGAAAAGAAAACCCTATCAAACCTACTTGAAGGAAAAATATTTCAGATTCCCGATTATCAACGTGGATACGCTTGGGAAGAAAAACAATGGAAAGATTTTATCCAAGACATTGACGCTTTGATTGACGACAAGATTATTAGTCATTATACAGGAACAATTGTAATTTATCAACCAACAGACAAGCCTACGGAGAATTACGGTACTAAAAAGTTGGAGGTTGTTGATATTGTAGACGGACAACAGAGGCTGACAACCTGTAGTTTATATTTAGCAATCATTCTAAACGAATTGATTAATAAGGGAGAGGAAGATTTTAAAGCTGAAATCCCAATTTATCTTTTGTCGGGAGCTAAAAGTAAGCTGAGGTTAAATAATGATACCGCAGACTTCTTTTTTGACTTAATTTCAAAGGGAAGTACAAATGTTAATGCATCAACTGTTCATCAAAAAAGACTTTTGGAGGGTTATAATTGCCTAAAGTTACACATTGGTGAACAATTAGAAAAACGTGGAGTAGATGGGGTTGATTACCTAAAAGATTTATTTGATGCAATAATCAGGAAACTTAACTTTTCATTCTATCCTATCGAAGTCGAGAGTGAAATAGGTATGACTTTCGAGCTAATGAATTCAAGGGGTAAAGACCTTTCATCATTAGAATTGTTAAAAAACTATTTGATGTACTGGGTCTATAGGAATGTAAGTTTACCAAACGAAAAGGAAGATTTAACAAGCACTATTAATAAATCGTGGAAAGAAGTTTATATTAACATCGCAAACTGCAATGGTAGCGAAAATCAGTGTTTGAGAATTGCATGGACATTGTACCATTCTTACACACCAAAACATTGGAACGGCTACACAGGTTTTAAAGCTAATGATGTTATTCCATTGAGGGATTTCTCAAAGAAAACAAAAGAGGATACACAGAATTTTATCTCAACAATAACCTCTGGTTTAGCGGAAATATCAATGCACTATTCAGCAATAATAAAGCCATCTAAAGATTCCAAAATAGAAGGTGAATTTACTTGGTTAACCAAAATAAAAAATGCTGGTAATGTTGCTAATTACCTTCCGTTAATGATTGCGGTTAGAAAAGGTGTAATAGCAGGCGAAATAACCTCAAAGAGTTACATTGAATTACTCAAAGCTTTAGAATTGTTTTCTTACCGAGTTTTCTTGTGGTCAGGAAAACGTAGCAATGCTGGACTATCAAAGTTTTATCGATGGGCCGATGATATTTTTGCAAAAAAGCATAGTGTAGAATCAGTAACGGACTGGATTTTAGGAACAATTAACTGGTATTCGAACGAGAATAGTTTTAGAAAAGAATTACAAGAGGAATTTTATGATTGGTATCATTGGCGTAGGTTATTAAGATACACCTTGTATGAACTGGAAATATGGTTGTTAAAATCTGAGGGTAAAGGAGCAAAATCAAAATTGGCATGGAGTGATTTGACAGATGCCACATTTGAGCATATTCTTCCTCAAAATCCTGACGAAAATTCTGAATGGAAAAAGAAATGGTCTGATTCAAATATTCGCTTATACCTCCATGATATTTCAAATATCGTTTTGACAAAAGACAATTCTCACTATTTGAATTTTGACTTTGATAGGAAAAAAGGAAACTCTGGCGCAGGATATTGTTATGCTAATTCAGATATAAGACAAGAAAGGAAAATTTCAGAATTTGAGGATTGGACTGTCGATAGTTGTAAGGAACGAAGAGAATCGCTTGTCTCTTGGGTTATTGGACGATGGGGAATTGATAAACATTTTGAAATACCTGAAGATATTGAAGAAGTAGAAGTAGAAGAGGAAGAAATAGAAAATGTAGAATAAAGCACGAAAGCACAACACTGTATATACAAAATGGGCGAGATAGTTGTAAATTCAACGGCTGTAGCCCGCTTTAAACTATCTCGGTTTGATAAGTTTGAAGCCCGCAATCGCCCACATTTGCATATACTTGTCCGTTGGTGTGTCACGACGCTGTGGTAATCCAGTAGGTGCAAATCCTACCTGAATAATTTACTGTTCATTTAGAAGAACTACCGACAGTTCTGTCCGTGAGGATATCGCTGAAGCTCGGTATGTTCAAATGACTAAGCCGCAATGCGCAAGCGTGAACCCGAGGTAGCTTCGAGAAGTGTATCCGTAGGCGGGGAGAGTTTTGACGGTCTCGAACCCTGTAATGTTGCATGGATTAACAGCAGTACGAAGTGCAATGGTCTACCGGAGTCATAGGGGTGGCGTGGTCATAGATGGATTATTACGGAACGTGGGAGATCTCTTGTTTCAAAGGTTGGCAACCTAAAACGAGCCGATATAAGTATAGCGAAATTCGGCAATGGAACAAGAGAAGTCGGAGGAGCCCATAGTACCAGTTATTGTAGTGACAACACAACGCTGCATAGGGAAGGGGCTCTACTTTAGAGAAGCTTATATGGAAAACAGAACGACCTATATTGACCATAGTCTATTAGTAAGTCCATCGGAGTTTTGTACCGATGAAAGAGTTCGTGTATTCCAGAGGAAGCTATACATTAGAGCCAAGCACGACAAGGATTTTAAGGTATATAGTTTAAGCGATAAATTGAGCTTAGACTATGTTATAGAAGAATCTTACCGCAGGGTAAAGGAGAATTATTCCAAAGGTACAGGTGTAGATAAGATGTCGTTTGCAGATATTGAAGAATATGGAGAATCAAAATTTCTTCAAGAACTCCAAACAGAACTCCGCACCAATACCTACTGCAGCAAAGCAGTACGTCAGGTTGAAATACCAAAGGAGAAGAAAGGAGAATTCCGTATGTTGGGAATCCCAACAATAAAAGACAGGGTGGCACAAATGGCAGTAAAGATGCTGATAGAGCCACTCTGGGAGGCAGACTTCATTGACACATCTTTTGGATTCAGGCCCAAACGAGGCGCACATGATGCCATCAAGCAAATAAAGCAGAATATCTACGAAGGTTATCACTTTATCTACGATGTAGATTTGTCGAAGTATTTTGATACCATACCGCATGATAAACTGTTTATTCTGCTTAAAGAACGCATAGCAGATAACGGAATACTATCTCTGATTAAACAATGGCTTACTGCCTCCAAGCAATTAAAGAATGGAAAGCTTGTTGCAACAAAGGCAGGAACTCCACAAGGAGGAGTAATCAGTCCATTGTTGTCCAATATTTACCTGCATGCTTTTGACCGGATTGTTAATAATCCAAACAGTAAGTTTGGCAAAGCCAACATTCGCATAGTTCGTTATGCCGATGATTTTGTGCTGATGGGAACTTACTATTACAGTAGAGAAATACTGGCCTACATTGATTCATTAATGGCACGAATGGGTTTAACCATCAATAAAGAAAAGACAACGCTTTTGCATGTTCATAAGAAGAGTCTGTATTTTCTGGGGTTTGAGTTTAGGGTCATCCGATCCAAGTTTTCATGGAATGCGAACAAATACACCAATGTCCGTCCAAGCATGAAATCAAGATCCAAACTCTTTGCTAAAATCAGGGAGTTAATGTCAAAACGTAGACATTGGAAGATAGATTCGATACTCTATAAACTAAATTCGTTACTCAAAGGCTGGTTAAATTACTTCTCTATAACCAAGGTGTCGCATATATGGGAAACCATTAAGGTCATCATCAAACATTTGGATTATAAACTGTTTAAATGGCTCAAAAGCAAAGGACGTAAAGCGCACAAGACGCTTCGCCAGCGTCCGTACAGAACTTTAGTGCAAAACAAAAGACTGTTTGACTTAGAAAAGTATGCACGCTTGAAAACCCTTGCGAAAGCTCAATGAAGAACTCTATCGGTAAGCCGTATGAGGGAATTGAAAATCATGAACACCTTATAGAAGATAATAATACGAGAATAAAACTTCATGTACGGTTTGATGAAGGGGACGCTGATAGTCTATTAATTATTGTTATTTTAGTCTCAATAATTAAAGTAGGTTATCAGGCTCTACTCTACTGCAACAGCTAAGAAACGAACTGCAATCATGAAACATTGGATTTTATTAAATATACTTTTCATCGGATTTGGTTTAAACGCTCAGGATTTTAAATCAATAAAAACTATTCAGAAGCACACCAAGGAAATTACTATGATTTCGACAAGCAATGAATATTTTGCAACTGGAAGTTATGATAGAATTGTATTCGTTTATGATTATAGCGGGAAAAAGATTTTTAAATACAAAAACCTTGATGCCGTGATTGGTGAGGTGGTTTTACATCCTGATTCCAGTTATTTATTCCTAAGTATCACCGAGACAAAAGATGGTGTTTATGAAAGGCCTGTGATAAAATGTTTCGACTTGATAACTGGACAACAAGTTCGAGAATTTATAGATGCTACAATTACACAGGAACAGATTAATACTTTCTATGAAAAAAATACGACTGGAGTTAAAAACGCCATGGCTCAAGTAGAAAATATGTTTCCTCAAATGCAAACAAAATCTGAGATAAATTATCCAAGAGTTGAGGATGGACTTTCACATATTGAACGCATTCAAAGCTTAAGCATATCAGAAGATTTTAAGCATTTTGTGTCCATGGATAAATATAATATTCTTAAAATATGGGACACAGAAGGTAATATTTTAAATTCCTTCCAAGTTACAAATAACAAAGCCAATACTGATTTATACTTTATCAACGATTCGATTCTACTAATTACACCAAATATTCTATTAAATATTTCGAACTATTCAAGCAACGTTTTGCCAGATTATCAAGATTATAAGAGAAGTATACCTGTGGGAAACAAAATCTTTTACTTTTCAAATCTGGATATTGATTTTTCAAAACTGGTTGACTATTCGACAGATAATCAAAATCCGATAAATGTAAAAGACAGTAAATGTTATCGGGCATCTTACGCAGTTGATAAATTTGCATTTCTTGGGATTGACGGACTGGTAAGAATATGTGATTTTAATGGTGAAATAAGTCAGAAACTCGGAAAGGACAGAACTGAAAGTGTAGGTACAAGAGACGGGGGGTCCAGATTGATTTTTAGCGAGATTGAAGAAATTAAACTTTCACCAAAAGGAAAATACTTGATTACAGGTGACAAATTTGGAAAAGTAATAATATGGAGAAATGAATAAAAGCCGTTGCATTATATAGAGTATACCTCAAATCACTATTCAAAAAAATCGAATTAAAAATCATTATTCAGGGTAAAAAAAGGTCAGATTATTACTCATTATGCCTTACAACTTTCGGCCTCATGAAAATGTAGCTTAGCATTGTGTTGATTTTGATTTAATAAATTCATACATTTATATTATTTGCAATACCAATATTTTGGTTCATGTACTTATATATCAATATGTTAATATCACAAAAATTGAAAATCAGCAGAATCTATTCTAACTCAATCGATCGGATTGGTGTTTTCTTTTTGAATATCCTTATCATGTTGGTCTAATCCATAGAGTCCTTGATATGAAGACTCTTGAAATAGTGCCGTTCTTTTACATAATAAAAAGCACTACAGTAAGGAAACATGAATTACTACTATCGGAATCGTATCAACCCATCTTATAATAGAATTGAGCGTAATTTTGGTAGATGAATAGAATAATAAGGCAATTGAAATAACAGTTATGCTTATAATTACAAGAAAGTTTAAAGAAAGAGGTTAATGCTGATTAAATGAACATGAAATGAGCCATGAACAATTATTCTCACACGCGAGGGTGGTTATTATGCAAGTTACATGTGACAATAAAAACATATTTATATACATGAAACGAACCATGAGCAAATATCCTCACACGAGAATGACTAAATTGGTGAGTTCCATATGACAATTAAAAACAATTTAGACAAATGAAAGGAATTAGTAAACTGCTGGTAATACTATCGGTTATCTTATTAAGCTGTAACAATAAGAAAGAGCTATTTGTAAACTATTTGAATCCGGAAATTGAATACTGGGGTAGGATTGATACCGTTACGAACAAGGGAGCTGAGTTATACTGGTCCGGCACTTCGATAAAATTGAATTTCGAAGGAGAGAAGATTGGTGCCGTAATGAAGGATGAAACCGGAGGAAATTATTATAATGTGATTATTGATCATGATAGCATTTCCCTATTCAGGCCGGACACCACTAAGCAATACTATCTATTGGCTGACAGCCTTTCGGAAGGTAAGCATTCAATTGAAATTTTTAAACGTACAGAGTGGGATAGAGGAAAATCAACTTTCTATGGTTTTAGGATTAATAGAGATGCTGCAATTTTGCCTAAATCTGCCCCCAAAAAGCGGAAGATCGAATTCTATGGCAACTCAATAACAGCAGGTTACGCAGTTGAAGATACCGCTGGAAAAGACCGTCCTGACAGTACTTTTACAAATAACTATTTAAGCTACTCGGCAATAACTGCCCGCCACTTCGATGCTGAATATCAGTGTATCTGCAAAAGTGGGATAGGGGTAACCATTAGTTGGTTTTCGTTTATTATGCCAGATATTTACAATCGTCTGATACCGGCTGACTCAACTAGTAAGTGGGATTTTTCTCTATACCAGCCGGATGTTGTTGTAATAAACCTTTTTCAGAACGATTCATGGTTGGTTAATTTACCAGACAGGGATGATTTTAAAGCCAATTTTGGAACAAAAGTACCAAGCGATGAGTATTTGGTTAATGCTTACCAGCAATTTGTTTCAAAAATCAGGAGCCATTATCCTGATGCCAGTATAATATGTGCTCTTGGCAGCATGGATGCTACCCGTGAAGGTTCTAAGTGGCCGGGCTATATAAAACAAGCTGTTGAAAATTTGAATGATAATAAGATATATACCCATTTTTTCCCTTTTAAAGAAACTCCGGGACACCCCTCGATAAAAGAACAGGAAGAAATGGCCGGTAGCTTAGTCCGGTTTATCGAGCAGAATATTAATTGGTAATTAAAGAGGATTAAAAAAGTAAAGGTAATTTTAAAAACGTAAATGATATGAAAGTTAGATTGCTGATAGTGAGTGTTTTATTTGCAGCAAACTTATTTGCTCAAAACACACTGGTGTTAAACCTGGATTCTGTAGGGCCTAAAATCAATAAGGAAATTTATGGGCATTTTTCAGAGCATTTAGGAACATGTATTTATGAAGGAATTTATGTTGGCGAGGATTCTGATATCCCCAACATTAATGGATATAGGAAAGATGTTGTTGAAGCTTTTAGAGAAATGAAAGTTCCTGTGTTGAGATGGCCAGGTGGATGTTTCGCAGATACTTATCATTGGAAAGATGGCATAGGCCCTAAAGAGGATAGGCCTTCAATGGTAAATATTTTCTGGGGAGGTGTAACGGAAGACAATAGTTTTGGGACACACGAATTTTTAGATTTCTGTGAATTGATAGGTACTGAACCTTATTTAAGCATTAATGTGGGCTCAGGAACCGTTCAGGAAGCCAGGGAATGGGTAGAGTATATTACTTCAAGTTACCCAAGCCCAATGACTGATTTACGCAAGAAAAATGGAAGAGAAGACCCCTGGGATGTGAAATTCTGGGGAATTGGAAATGAAACCTGGGGGTGCGGTGGAGAAATGTCTCCGGAATATTATACCGACCTTTACAGAAACTATTCTGCATATGTTAGAGGCAATGACTTTCAGAAAGTAATTTGTGGTCCTTCTGCTGATGATACGCATTGGACAGAAACTATTATGTCAGGACTGAAAGGTAAACTTAACCTTACACAAGGTGTATCTATGCATTATTACACTTTACCAACAGGGGATTGGGCCAACAAAGGGGCTTCCATCGATTTTGGAGAAGATATGTGGTTTGCAACTTTGAACCAGACCATGAAGGTGGAAGATTATATTAATCAACACCTGGCGGTAATGCGTAAATATGACCCCGAAGGCAACATTAAATTAATCGTAGACGAGTGGGGTACCTGGTATGATCAATTGCCTGGAACCAAAGGAGGTTTCTTGCAGCAGCAAAATTCAGTGCGTGATGCATTAGTTGCAGGTATTAACCTGAATATATTTAATAATCATGCCGATATGATTAGCATGGCTAATATTGCGCAGATAGTAAATGTTTTACAATCTCCTATTTTAACAAAAGGCAAGGAAATGGTCAAAACACCTACTTTTTATATCTTTAAAATGTACAATGTACATCAGGATGCCAACCTTGTTCCTTTAGAGCTGAAGACTGAGGATTATACTTTTAATGGAGAATCTATACCGGCCGTAACGGCTTCTGCTTCTGAAAAAGATGGGGTAGTAAGCCTTACGCTTACAAATGCCAACCCAAATAAATCCGTTTCAGTCAACTGTTCGTTAAACAAGAACTTAAAGGTTGTAAATGCTCAGGTTGTATCAGGCAAAAACTATAACGATTATAACGATTTTGATAACGCTGAAAAGGTGAGTATGTCAGAATTTAAAGCGGGTAAGGTTAAAAATAAACAATTAAACCTTGACATTCCAGCGCATTCTGTACTATTGGTTCAGTTATTAAAGGATTAACGAACCTCATTTAAAAAATACTTTCTGATTTAGAAAAGGCAAAGCCGAAATTATTTTATTAATAAATAATTTCGGTTTTTTTGTATACGGGGTTTATATTTACAACTTTGGTTATTAACCTGAGTTCGATATAAAATTAATGGCTCAAATCGCTTATAAATATTGAGTTTCAAGGAATGTTTGCGAAAGCATAGCGGGCTATGGTAAGCAAATATGACGCAGAAAATCGGTATTTATAAGTGAAATTCATAGC
>JBNKRV010000141.1:0-28232 GCA_050296935.1 Marinilabiliaceae bacterium
GTGATAAAATTTAGAGCCGTAAATCGATTATTTACTGAAAAGCTATGAATGTCACTTATAAAATACCGATTTTCTGCGTCATATTTGCTTACCATAGCCCGCTATGCTTTCGCAAACATTCCTTAAAACTCAATATTTATATGCGATTTGAGCCTTTAATTTTATATCGAACTCAGGTTAATAAGTAAAAAAGGGGCTGAACAGTGTTCAACCCCTTTGCTTTTATAATAATCCTCTATCTTTTAATAATGCAGTTCCATCTGGTTCTTTTCCTTTAAAATTTTTAAATAAAACCATCGGATCATCGGTTCCTCCTCTTTCTAAAATATTTTTTCGGAAACTATTGCCCGTTTCCCTGTCAAAAATGCCATTATCTCTAAATGTCTGGTAGGCATCCGAATCTAATATTGCCGCCCAAATGTATGCATAGTATCCCGATGAATATCCTACAGGATCTGAAAATATATGGTTAAAATAAGTACTTCTGTATCTGGAAATTATTTCCGGTATCAAACCCATCTTCTCAAAACTCTTTGCTTCAAACGAATTTGGATCTTCTTTTAATGGTGCTGTTAAAGTATGATAATCCATATCCAGAATAGCAGCTGCCAGATATTCTGTTGTTGCAAAACCTTGGTTAAACTTTCCACTATTTTCAATCTTTTTGATTAGCTCATCAGTAATTGGCTCTCCTGTTTTATAGTGCTTTGCATATATCTTCAATAATTCACTACTGGTTGCCCAATGCTCCATAATCTGTGAAGGAAGCTCCACAAAATCCCGTGGCACAGCTGTTCCCGACAGACTCTCATATTTGCAATCAGAAAGCAATCCATGAAGCGCATGCCCAAACTCATGAAATAAAGTCTGCACGTCATCAACGCTCAATAAAGAAGGCATATCATCAGTAGGATTTGAGAAATTACATACCATAGTTATGATTGGCGAAACATTTCCCTCAGCTGTTCTGTACTGCTTTTGATATGAACTCATCCATGCACCACCTCTTTTACTTTCTCTTGTATAATAGTCCATATACAAAACTCCCAAATGACTTCCATCTTCTTCTTTAACCTCATAAGCAAAAGCATCCGGGTGAGGTACGGGTATATCTTCAATCTTCTCAAACCGAAGACCATACAATTGGTTGGCAGTATAAAATGCTCCATCAATAACATGGGTCAATTCAAAATACGGTCGAACCTCATTCTCATCCAGATTAAATTTCTTTATTTTAACTTTCTCTGCATAAAACCACCAATCCCAGGGTTCAAGTTCAAAGTCTCCTCCCTCAGCCTCAATAATCGATTGCATATCTTTCACCTCTTGTTTAGCTACGGCAATTGATTTATCCATTAGAAAAGCCAATTTTTCGTTTACAATTTCTGGTGTATTAGCCATATTTTTTTCTAAAACATAGGCTGCATGATTTTCGTATCCTAAAAGCTGAGCTCTTTTTATTCTGAGTGCAACAATTTCAGATATAATCTTTTTGTTATCGAACTCATTATCATTATCTCCTCTATTAATATATGCCTTAAAAATCTTTTCCCTTAAAGCCCTGTTTTCAGCATACTGTAAAAAAGGAATCATACTTGGTTTTTGAGTCGTGAAAATCCATTTCCCATCCTGCCCTTTCTTTTTTGCTTCTTTTGCTGCCGCATCAATTGACGCTATAGGTAATCCGGCTAAATCATTTTCATTTTCAACCACCATTTGGTAACTATTGGTTTCATTTAGAACATTGTCGCCAAACTTAAGCGTTAATACAGCCAGTTTTTCATTAACTTCCCTAAACTCCGTTTTCTTTTCATCGGGCAAATTAGCTCCTCCTCTGCTAAAAGATTCATAGGTTTCTTTAAGAAGCATCTTTTCTTCTTTGCTCAACCCCAATTCTTCTCTTTGCTCATAAACAGATTTAATTCGACCAAATAAAGCTTCATTAAGCTTCATATCATCTGTATGTTTAGATAATAACGGAGCCACTTCCTGAGCTATAGCTTTAATAGAATCATTTGTATTAGCTCCCTTCAGATTATTAAATACCGAACTAACTTTTGTTAACAGATTTCCACTATACTCAAGGGCTTCAATTGTATTTTGAAAATCCGGAGCTTCTGAATTATTTACAATTTGTTCAATATTCCTTTTCTGCTCTTCCATACCGGCAACAAATGCAGGCATAAAATGCTCATTTCTTATTTGATCAAAGGGAGGAACTTCAAACGGAGTTCCGTATTCTACAAAAAATGGGTTATTCATAATTTTAGTCTCATTTTTACATGCATTTAAGACAAGCGCAGTCAAAAATACAAATAAAGTAATCTTCCGTATCATAGTTGTCATTTTTATTGTACCGCTCAAAATTATACATTATCAATACATTATTTAATGATGTTTGGCAGGACATCTGAATTTATTCATTCTATTAGGTAACGATTAGCTAGATATTTTATAAATAATTATTCAATCCATAACATTTCTTCGTATTTTCATGCCAAATTACAACTACTCAACATCAGGAATTTACTAAAAACTGACATCTAATCACTTGAAAACAAAACAAATAAAGAAATATTTCTTTATTGAATTCAACATTCACATTTCTCCTGAGTCATGCTATAAGATATTGATATATAAACAAGTTACACGGATTAGTTATGTTGTAAAACAACCTTTTTTATAATTAAAAAGGGATATAAAGCTTTATTTTTGTGGCACTTTTTTAGGAGTAACAATAAATGTTAACAAATAAATGGATAATATGGTATTTTTAGGTATTAATTACCTATTTATGCATCAAATTAACAAATAACAAAACTTATAAGATATGAAACCATCGCACATTGAGCACATTGGAATTGCAGTCAAGAATTTAGATGAAGCAATTTCATTCTATGAAAAAGTATTTGGATTAGAATGTTATGCAGTGGAAGAAGTTGCAGAACAAAAAGTTAAAACTGCCTTTTTCATGGTAGGTCAAACTAAAATTGAGTTATTAGAATCAACTGATGCTGAAGGACCAATTGGTAAATTTATTGAGAAAAAAGGTGAAGGAATACATCATGTGGCATTTGCTGTTGAAAACCTTGCTGAAAAATTAGTTTCCATTGAGGCTGCCGGAGTTAAAGTAATTGATAAAACTCCACGTAAAGGTGCTGAAGGTTTAAATATTGGATTTTTACACCCAAAATCAACATTTGGAGTATTAACAGAATTGTGCGAAGATCCTTCAAAATAATTAAATAACACAGTAATTATATGTCAAGTCAAGATAAAATTAAAAAATTAATTGATCTTCGAACAGAAGCTAAATTAGGTGGCGGTCAAAAAAGAATAGACAGCCAACATGCAAAAGGTAAAATGACTGCCCGCGAGCGTATTGAAATGCTTGTTGATGATGGTAGTTTTGAAGAGTTTGATATGTTTGTAACACACCGTTGTGTGAATTTTGGAATGGAGAAAAACAAAATTCTTGGCGATGGAGTTGTTACCGGACATGGTACAATTGACGGTAGAGTAGTTTATGTATTTGCTCAAGACTTTACGGTACTGGGAGGATCTCTATCTGAAACATTCGCTCAGAAGATCTGTAAGGTAATGGATATGGCTATGAAAGTTGGTGCTCCGTTAATCGGGATCAACGATAGTGGTGGTGCCCGTATTCAGGAAGGTGTAACTTCTCTTGCCGGTTATGCTGAGATCTTCCAGCGTAATATTGAGGCTTCGGGAGTAATTCCTCAGATTTCTGCCATATTCGGTCCTTGTGCCGGTGGTGCAGTATACTCTCCAGCGCTGACTGACTTTATCATGATGACCGAGAACACCAGTTATATGTTTGTTACAGGACCTAAGGTTGTAAAAACAGTAACCGGTGAAGATATTACTACAGAAGATTTAGGTGGAGCATCTGTTCATGCCTCTAAATCAGGAGTATCTCATTTTATGTTGGATAATGAAGAAGAAGGAATCCTGTTAATCAGAAAACTTTTATCTTATTTACCTCAGAACAATTTAGAAGAACCACCATTAACTGAAGTTTCTGATCCGATTGATCGCTTAGAGGATTCATTAAACACCATTATTCCAGATAACCCAAATCAACCTTACGATATGAAAGAGGTGATTTATGCACTATCTGATCATAGTGAATTTCTTGAGGTTCATAGAAACTACGCTAAAAACATTATTGTTGGTTTCTGCAGAATGGGTGGACAATCTGTTGGAGTAGTCGCGAATCAGCCAAGCTTTTTAGCTGGAGTACTTGATTGCGATGCCTCTCGTAAGGCTGCAAGATTTGTAAGATTCTGTGACGCATTTAACATTCCGATTCTAACATTAGTTGATGTTCCCGGTTTCCTACCAGGTAGCGGACAAGAATATGCCGGAATTATTACGCACGGTGCTAAATTGATGTTTGCGTATGGTGAAGCAACTGTTCCTAAAATAACAGTTACACTTCGTAAATCATACGGTGGTGCACATGATGTAATGAGCTGCAAGCAATTGAGAGGTGATTTAAATTATGCATGGCCAACGGCTGAAATTGCAGTAATGGGAGCAAAAGGTGCTATTGAAGTTCTTGAAGGACGTGCCATGTCTAAAATTGAAGATCCTGAAGAATTGGCAAAATTTGCAGCAAACAAAATAGATGAGTACACTGAGAAGTTTGCTAATCCATACCAAGCAGCAGCTTATGGTTATATCGATGACGTAATTGAACCAAGAAATTCTCGTTTCAGAATTATCAGAGGGTTCCAGAGTTTACAAACTAAAAAATTAAGTTTGCCTCCTAAAAAACACGGAAATATTCCTTTATAATTAATTAAAAATAATAAGTATGAATTTTTTAATAGTAGATTCTACAACATGGACTATCACAATTTTAGGATGGTTAATTGTTTTCGGAGCCTTATTGTTTTTGGTTGGTATTTTTCTGCTTGTTCCTAAGATTATTCATTGGGGAGTAAGAAGAAATCTTCGCGAAAAAGGAAAGCCCGAAGCTACTGATGAAGAACTTGAAATATCTGGAGAAACAAATGCTGTTATAGCATCCGCGTTATATATGTACTTTAATGAAATGCATGATGAGGAAAGTAATGTGATCACCATTAAACAGGTTCGCAGACGCTATTCTCCATGGAGTTCTAAATTGTACGGGATGAACAATATGAAATTTCAAAGATAAAATCTGACTGTATACCATACAAAGGAAAGAGCTGTATACATTTGTACAACATCTTACCATTCTGAAAATACAGATATTTAAAAATTAAAACAAATGAAACGAACATAGTAAAAGATTTTCTAACAAACAGGAATCTAATATTATGCGAGTTCCATGCGACAATAAAAATTAAATTTAAACGCATGAAAAAATTTGACTTTACCGTTGCCGGTAACCGATATAAAGTTGAGGTGAAGGATTTTGAAGATTCTATTGCCACAATAGAGGTGAATGGAACCACCTACGAAGTAGAAGTTCACCAGGAAGTAAAAAAGACAAAAACACCCAAACTAGTACGTAAAGAGGTAGTACGCAAACCGGGTGAAGGTATGGTGCAGAAAAGCACAGGAGCAAGCTCTATCAAAGCTCCTCTTCCCGGAAACATTTTTAAAATTAATGTTGCTCAGGGTGATGCCGTTAAAAAAGGTGATGTGCTATTAGTAATGGAAGCTATGAAAATGGAAAACAACGTATTAGCGGAGAAAGATGGCATTGTAAAAACCATTAAAGTTGGCTTAGGTGATGCAGTTCTTCAAAACGACGTCTTAATAGAATTTGAATAATATGAGGAAGTTAGTAACTATATGTTTTGTATTTGCACTTGTCTTCTGCGTTCAAATGATGTTTGGAACTGATATTAGTGCAGCTGTTGATTCTGCTTCATCCGGAGCAGGAGGTGACACTATGCATTCACTGAAATCGCTATGGGAATTCACTGGATTTGCCAATGTACAGATCAATCACATAATCATGATTGCTGTAGGTCTGTTTTTTATATTTCTTGCTATTAAATACGATTACGAACCTTTACTTCTTATTCCCATTGGTACTGGTATTATTTTAGGTAACATCCCTTTTGTTGAAGGTTATAGAATAGGACTATATGAGGAAGGATCTGTACTTCAGTATCTTTATTTTGGTGTAGAAAAAGGAGTCTATCCCCCTCTGATCTTTTTAGGGATTGGAGCAATGACAGATTTCTCGTCACTTATTTCTAATCCGAAATTAATGATTTTAGGAGCTGCAGCTCAAATTGGTATATTTGCAACATTTCTGGGAGCATCTGCTCTTGGCTTTACTCCTCAGGAGGCAGGTGCAATTGGAATTATTGGTGGAGCAGATGGGCCAACTGCGATATTCTTATCATCTAAGCTAGCCCCTCACTTAATGGGAGCAATTGCCATTGCAGCTTATTCATATATGGCCTTGGTACCTGTAATTCAGCCACCAATTATGCGCTTACTAATTCCTAAAGCGGAAAGAGCTATTAAAATGAAACCACCTAGAGCGGTTTCGAAAACAGAAAAAGTATTGTTTCCATTAATAGGATTATTATTGACAACTTTCATTTCCCCTTCTGCATTACCTCTATTAGGTATGTTATTTTTTGGAAACTTGTTAAAAGAGTCTGGTGTCACCGAAAGATTAGCAGACACTGCCAGAAACTCCATGATTAATATCATCACTATCCTTTTAGGATTAACAGTTGGTGCTTCTACCCAGGCTGTCCGCATGGTTGAAGATCCAGCCACTGGAGAATTAATCAACAAAGGTTTTCTAACTCTTGATTCCATTAAGATTTTTGGATTAGGGGCCGTATCCTTTATGGTCGCAACTGCCGGCGGATTACTTTTTGCACGTCTTCTGAATGTATTCCTGAAAAAAGGAAATAAAATAAATCCATTGATTGGGGCGGCAGGTGTATCTGCAGTACCAGATTCAGCACGAGTGGTTCAATTAGAAGGATTAAAAACTGATCCTAACAATCATTTACTTATGCACGCAATGGCTCCTAATGTTTCTGGAGTTATTGGTTCTGCTGTTGCTGCAGGTATTATGCTGAGTTTTTTAATGTAAAAACCAGAAATCACATAATTAATATATTTTAAAGGCTACTCAATTATGAGTAGCCTTTGTTATTGAATGTCCTTTGAATAAAAACACATTAAGTGATTCTACGTTTTTTACCCCTTAATATCTTCTATTTTTACATACACGATATAGAAATCTGTGGAGCGAGAAGTATAATCAAATTAGCATTTTTCCAATATATTTGAAAATACCACTATTTTTCAGGGGTAAAATCTCAAATAACTGTTAATTCATCAAAACTTAGTGCAATTATTTAGGGGTAATGATATATGTATTTGTTTTTTTTATACTTTTGACGAATCGAATCAAATCTTTTATTTTAATAAATACTCATAATATAAAAGCTACATATGATTGGATTAATTGATAAAATAATAATTGAACTAAACTCCAACTTGTTAAAAAGTGTTTTATTATCATGGCTGATGTTAGAATTTTATTATATATTTGTCGAAATATTTGCAAATTAAAAGTGTTCCCCCACTTTTGCAAACAAATTATTAACTCACATAAAAATCACCTCAATTACAAAAACCTTTAATCTAATGAAAACAAAAAAACAATTTCAGAAAAACTTATCGGATTAGAGATATATCAAAATAATCTCGAAGCAAAACATGCACTTATATACATGTTTAGAAAGTTCCTATGGCAATATGTAAAAACTATTGTCACATGCAATTAGCATTGTCTTTTTAATAAAATACACAATTATTAATTTAAACCTTTTGTTTTATGCGGAAATTAGCATTATTTCTGTCTATGATCCTCTTTGTGGGATTGCAGACTATGTCAGCCCAAAACAAAGCTATTTCAGGTAAAGTTGTCGATAATCTTGGCGAGGCAATACCTGGAGTTTCTATTGTAGTGAAGGGCACAACGATCGGGACGATTTCCCGTCCGGATGGTACTTATAATTTAAACGTACCAGAAGATGCAACAAATCTTGTATACACATTCGTAGGAATGAAATTACAAGACATCTTAATTAATGGCAGATCAACCATTAATGTAACCATGGAATCTGATGCCATAAACGTTGATGAAGTTGTTGTTACTGCTCTAGGTATTAAAAGAAGTGAGAAAACTCTTGGTTATGCAGCTACAACAGTAAATAGCGAAGAATTAGTAAAAGCTCGTAACACAAATGTTTCAAGTTCTTTATCGGGGAAAGTGGCTGGTGTACAAGTACAATCAAACTCCTCAGATCCTGGAATCGCTTCTTCTGTAATTATCAGAGGCTTTAGTTCCATTAATGGAAATAACCAACCTCTTTATGTTGTAGATGGAATTCCACTTCAAAACAGTTCATTAAATTTAGATGATGGAGCAATTGACAAATCAGGACAGGCAATAAGCACAAGCGGTGTGTCAAATATTGCTTCTGATGACATTGAATCAATGACTGTTCTTAAAGGTGCTGCTGCAACTGCTCTTTACGGTAGTCGTGCTGCAAATGGTGTAATAATTATTAACACCAAGAATGGTAAAAAAGGAAAAAATAAGAACTTCACTATAACATATAATGGAAGTATACAGTTTAGAGAAGTGTCATTACTACCGGAATTTCAAAATGATTTTGGACAAGGGTGGAATGGAAAGCAGACATACATTGAAAATGGTTCATGGGGACCCGCTTTAGATGGATCAACTCAAGTTTATGGACCTATTTTCAATAACAAGCAATTAATACATAAATATTCAGCATTAAAAAATAATGTAAAAGATTTCTTTGACATAGGTGTTTCAAATAGTCATAGCTTAGCATTAAGTGGAGTATCAAAAGATGAAACGATGAAGTATTACATTTCATATGCCTATGCAGATGACGATGGAATAATGCCCACTGATGCAGATTCTTACAAAAGAAATACAATCGCATATCGCACAACTTACGATGCAACAAATTGGCTTAGCATATCTTCTTCTGTAAATTTTGCTCGATCAGAAACAGACCTGGTTAGTACTTATCAAGGAACATCTGTGATTGACGGACTATATGAAATGCCTCGAGATGTATCTATCCTTGATATGAAAGATATTTCAAGCCCGTTTAATCAACCTCAGGCTTATTTTACACCCTATGGGATAACAAATCCATATTGGTCTTTAGCAAATAATTATAATCATCTGGACTCAAAACAGGTTTATGGAAAACTACAGCTAGATATAAACCCAATTAAAGATTTAACTCTTACATATAGATTTGGATTTGATTACACAGATTATGATTTGAAAATTGGGGCACCACAGATTAATGTCGACGACGAATTAATTAATGAAGATTACGGTTATTCCCCTATTAACATGAATCAAGATGGTAATGTGTATACTCGTTATCGCCGTGCTTACCAACTTAATCATGATTTCCTTGCAAATTACGATAAAAAGTTTGCCAATAATATTTCCTTAACTGCTGTTGGTGGAGCTAGTATTACTGACACAAAAACGACAGTATTATATGGGCAAACGGATGGTTTAACCTTTGAAACCGGTTTTTGGGATTTAAGTAACGGTTCAACAAAGTCAGTCCTTAAAGAAAATCAAACTAATAAACGCACAATTGGTGTATTTGGCGATGCAACTATTGGTTTTGATGAAATGCTATTTCTTAATTTAAGTGCAAGAAACGATTGGTCTTCAACTTTACCAATTGACAATAATAGCTATTTTTATTACGGAACTACGCTAAGTTGGATTTTTACAGAACTTATACCTGAGAATAATATCCTTTCTTTTGGTAAAATACGATTAGCCTATGGTAAAACAGGTAATGATGCTAAGGTATACCAAACAAGCACTCGGTATGTTCAAGGTTACGCAGATGGTTACTACGCATATAACATTGCAAAATTCCCTATGAATAGCACCAACTCCTTTATTTCTTCAACCATTGCAGGAAGTACAACATTAAGCCCAGAAATGACAACAGAGTCAGAAATTGGAATGAACATGCAATTCCTAAACGGGCGTATTGGATTAGATGCTTCGTATTACAATAGAAAAACAGACAAACAAATTTTTGAATTGCCTGTTGATCCATCAACTGGATTCTCTACAAATGTGTTAAATTTTGGAGAAGTTGAAAACAAAGGATTTGAAATGCTTCTTAATACTGTTCCTGTTAAAACAAATAATTTTAGATGGAATCTTGATTTTAACTTTGCTATAAACAAAAATAAAGTATTGAGTTTACCTGAAAGTGTTGAAGGAGGAAAAGTTCAAATATATAGATTCACTGCAGGAAACGATGCTGTATATATGTATGCCGAGGAAGGAAAAGCAATGGGCAGATATTACACATATTTACCCCAATACGTTGAAGATCCTCAAAGTGAGTATTACGGCAATATCATTGTAGATTCAGATGGTCAACCTGTAAAGAGCGCCAACGTAGAAGACACAGGACTGGATATGAATCATGATTGGACAGGCGGTGTAACAACAACCTTCTCTGCTTATGGGTTTTCGTTAAGTGCTGCTCTTGATGTTCGTTATGGAGGTACAATGTTTTCTCGCACTAAGAATTTGATGCAATTTACAGGAAATGGAATTGTTACTACTTATAATGATCGTAATCCGTTTATTGTTCCAAATTCTGTTCAGAAAACCGATGGTGGATACATTGAAAATAATGTTCCTGTTAAAATGACAGACGGTAGTATGCAGGATTACTATGACAAATACGGATATGGCAATATGGGATTAGCATATCTGGCCGATCGAACCTATGCAAAACTTAGAAATATTACGCTTTCATACAATATTCCTAAAAAGTGGATAAATCGAACACCATTAAGCGATGTTTCTTTGTCAGTTTTCTGTAACAATGCATTCATATGGACTGCGGATGACAATTATTATGTAGACCCGGAAAGTAGCACAACAGGAACAGATTTAGAAGGTCAATTTGGAGAGTCATACGTAAACCCTGCAAACCGTATTTATGGCTTTAACCTAAAAATAACATATTAAAACTTTGGCGATGATGAAAAATATTATATTCATATTTATCTTGATATTGGGCATCACATCATGTGATAATTATCTTGATATAAATCAAGATCCCAATTCACCGAGCGAAGAGAATATTACAGCAGATATGATACTTCCCGGTGTTGAAATGAACATTGCATCCAGTTATGGTAATTTCTTAAGAATTGTTGGAGGGTATTATGCCCAACATTATTCTCAGAACTTTGGTACTAGCAATTATTTAGATTATTCTCAATTTATAATGTCAGCTACAAGATCGAGTAACACATACGCTCAACTTACTACAAGGACATTAAATAATCTGAAAACCATCTTAAATCTTTCTGAACAAAAAGAGGAATGGGGTACCTATTTAGCCGCAACAACATTAAGAGCTTTTACATATCAGGTTTTAGTTGATTGCTATGGCGAAGTACCTTATACTGAAGCCTTAGACATAAATAATCTTGCACCCGTATACGACAATGGTGTAGATATTTACCAAGGAATTCTTACTGAAATAGACAATGCACTATCGAAAGCTTCCAGTACTGATGTTGTGGCAACAAATTTTTTATTTGGAACTACGACTGCAGCAGAATGGATTAAATTTGCTAAGGCTCTGAAACTTAAAATACTTATGAGAATGAGTAGCGCCATGGATGTAAGTTCTCAATTGGCGACTTTAATCGCAGAAAATGATTTCCCATCAACTGATGTTGCTTTTGATGGCATATGGGCTGATGAAACAGGTAAGGCTAGTCCATATTATCAAGAAGAATATGCAGCTTATTTTGGCTCAACTCAAATCAACGTGGTAGCTAACTTAGCTTTTATGCAAACTATGCTTAATAGTAATGATGGTAGATCTGCAAAGTTTTTTGAAAAAAGCACTTTAGGTGAATATAAAGGCGGAGTTTCTGGAGTAAACTTTAGTACTTCTACTAAGTATCAGGCGGACTATTTCTGTCGTCCTGTATTTACTTATGACATGCCTGTATATTTAATTACAGTATCTGAAATTGAATTTTTCCTTGCTGAATACTATGCAAGATATGGTTCTTCCGCAACTGCACAAACACATTATGAAAATGCGATTACAGCATCCTTTGAGTCCGCTGGTATCAGCGCTGATGCTGAAGATATCTACACAAACCAATATCCATATGACAATGCAAATTACAAAGAACTTATTGGCATACAAAAATGGATTGCTTTAGGTGGAACTAATAATTTTGAAGCTTGGTGTGAATTACGCAGATTAAAATATCCGGCATTTGGAACTGTATCAGGTGATGATATATATGATGAATCAACAGATGATTTTAAAGCAGATATCTATGTACCCGGAACCTTATATACTCCTAAGAAGGTAAATACTAATATAGGAGACGATATGATATTACAAAGATTCCCTTATGCTGAGAGCTCATCTAGTAGAAATAGCAATGTCCCTGATTATAAAGGAGATCGTGCACCTATTTTCTGGGCAGAATAAAATATTAACGATAAAAGTTCGTAAATTATGAAAAGTAAGATAATATATGGAATAGCATTTTTAGCAATTGCTTTAATTGGCTTAATAAGTTGCGAAGATGAGACCACAGGAGGATACACAGGGGTGACTATTTATCCAACTCTTGATTTAGTAGGAGAGTCGCAAATTATTGTAGCAAAAGGAGCCTCTTTTGTTGATCCGGGGTTTAGTTCGATATTAGATGGAGAAGATGTATCAGATCAGGTTGTTGTTTCATCAGATGTTAATACAGATGTACCAGGTGTTTATACTATAACTTATGAAATAGTTAATCCTGATGGTTATCCAGTAAGCAAAAGTAGAACAATATACGTGGCAGACACTACTCCGTCTCCTATTGCTACAGGTATGCATAATGTTTTAGGTGACACACACAGAATTAATAACAACAGCGATGCAAGGACTGATTTTAGTGGATATGACATCTTAATTTTGCAGACAGAACCAGGTATTTATTATTGTTCTGATTTAATTGGTGGATACTACGATCAAAAAGTTGGATATGGTTCTAACTATGCAATGACCGGATACTTCCAATTAAATGCAGATAATACCATAACGTTGATTAGTAGTAGCGTATCTGCTTGGGGAGATTCTGCGGATGAAATGCATGATGCTTCTTTTGACCCAGTCACCGGAAGAATTTCGTGGACTGTTGAATATGCTGGTTTTTTGACATTTAACATTGTTCTAAATTAACATAAGTAAATATGAATATGAAAAACATTTCAATATATATAGCAGCTTTACTATTTGGTTGCATTCTATTTTCTTCATGTGAAAAAGAAGAAATTGGAGGTACTGCAGCGGAAAAAATTGCTGGAGAATGGGTTGTTAACTATTATCTATTAGAAAATAATCAATTAGTTAATTATTATGGTCCTTATACTATTGATACTTATAACACGTCACTTAGTATAGATTCGATCTGGATTCAGAATATCTATGACGAAGGTATCAAAGTAAAAAGTAAGAAACTTTCTGAAACTACATTTGGGGTTTCAGAAGGGATTGATGTGGATAAGCATTTTGACGGGACTATAGGCATATCAGAGGCGCAAGTAATTAATAATGACAGCATTATTTATCACGTAGTTTTGACTAATTCCGATGGTACAAACAAAGATGATTATTATGCAGCAGGACACAGATATACAGGTTTTAGAGCAGATGACTAATTCTCCAGCTTAAAACACATCTATTTTTTACAACTAATCCGTGGTGGGACACATAGATTAAAGGTTTAGTTGTGTGAGTGGGGGCAGATTCTTTCGAATCTGCCCTTTCTTTTTTGTATACTAATACTTACAAGAAGTTGAAGACAGCTTTAATCATGCCAGCAATATGTATGAATTATAATCTAATATCGTTTAGCAAGCTAAAGGAAACATCTATGATGAAGATTTATATAAACATATAGTTGGATTCTTAAATCAAAGAGAAAAAACAAAACCCGTTCAACAACATTATATCCATGTGCAAAAGGTCTTTCTTATTTTGTATAAAGGATTTACATCTGGCTAATTAAAGTTTTGATGATAAAACATACATCACTAATACAATACTTACGTAGGGGAAAACAAATAGAAAATTATTTTTTAAGGGGTAATTATTCAAAATTTAAGAGCATAAAAAAAGGATAGACGTTTCCATCTATCCTTTACCCTTAAAATCAGCTTTGTTAACCAAATCTAAATCTATGAAAAAAAATCTACATAACAAATGTACACTAACTTTTAGTGAATACGTATGAAAAAAGGTTAAAGCGTGTTAAATCACGCACCTCTCCATCATATTCAAGCAAAAACAGCCATTGCACTAACACCTATAAAGGGGTGAAATCAATATTTTAAGATAAATTGTTTTTACATACAAATATTTGTATCTTACTACTCATAAATCAGTAGGTATCAATATATAAACTGTATAAACTTGCTATACTCATATATTATGTGAGTTGTGTTTATTATGTACTTATTGACACAAAGGGGAACTAATTATCTAATATATTAGTTGTTTTCCAAATTTACCCGAAAAGCTATAGATTAACGAATCTCTAGCTTTTCTTTATTTATGCCCTTCGAACACTATCAATAACAAATTCCTGAGTATCCCACTCAACTTCGCCATATCAGATCCGAATAAGGCAACCTTCTGCATTGAAATATGTCTATTATTGAACGCCATCTTTACTGCATACTGAAATAATACGAATAATCTAATCAAAAAGAGCATTGATTTTTAAATGCTTTACTATACATACAAAAATGTTACTATTTTTATACCCAGTTACAAAATAATTCCGAAAACAGAAATAACAATTATATCTAAAGCAATATGGACTATTCCTTAGTTGATCTGTTAAAATTAGTTGGTGCTATTGGTCTCTTTCTATATGGAATGAAACTAATGAGCGAAGCACTTCAAAAAGTTGCTGGCTCCAAGATGAGGAGCATTTTTGCTGCTATGACCCGAAACAGATTTCTAGGTGTATTAACAGGCTTGTTAGTTTCTGCAACCATACAATCTTCGAGTGCTACTATATTAATGGTGGTGAGTTTTGTAAATGCCGGATTAGTCTCATTAGTGGAGTCTATTGGTGTTATCATGGGTGCAAATGTTGGTACAACCATTACAGGTTGGCTTATATCCTTGTTTGGATACCGTTTTAACTTTACAGAATATGCACTTCCTCTAATGGCGGTGGGTTTTCCGTTAGTATTCTCAAAATCGCAAAGACATAAATCGTGGGGTGAAGCCATTATTGGTTTTTCAATATTATTTGTGAGTCTCGATTTCATAAAAACCACTTTCCCTGATATAAACAGCAATCCTGAATTACTAAGCTTTTTATCAGATTACACTAATTTAGGTTTTGCATCGGTATTATTGTTTGTTTTTATTGGAAGTTTACTGACTCTCTTTGTGCAGTCAAGCGGGGCTACTATGGCCATTACCTTTGTTATGTGTAATCAGGGTTGGATACCATACGAATTAGGTGCAGCCATGATTCTTGGAGAAAATATTGGAACCACCATTACTCCGAATATTGCAGCAACCATTGGAAACATATCAGCAAAAAGAACTGCCAGAGCTCACCTTTTATTTAATTTATTAGGTGTTATATGGATGCTGGCATTTTTTACTCCTTACACCTCTTTTATTGAAAGAACAATTTCTAATATAGGTGCTGTTTCGGTTAAAAACCCACAGGCACTTATTCCTTTTGCTTTAGCACTATTCCACACCTCATTTAATATCATTAACCTATTAATATTCATAGGGTTTGTGCCTTTAATTCACCGAGCCATTATCGAATTTGTTCCTCATAAAGGGGAAGAAGGTGAGGAGTTCAAGCTAAAATACATTACCACTGGAATGCTATCAACGTCTGAGCTTTCCATATTACAAGCAAAAAAAGAACTTCAATCTTATGCCAAACACACCAATAAGATGCTGGCTTTCAATCAGAAACTACTGCATGAAATCAACGAAAAAAAGTTTAACCGTTTGTATACGAGTATAGAAAAATATGAATCAATAAGTGATGATGTTGAAGTAGAAATTGCAAACTATCTGGCCATGGTTTCGCAAGGGAAATTAAGTGAATATAGCCGTAAAAAAGTCAGGGCTATGTTGAAATTAGTAAGTGATTTAGAAAGTATCGGCGATAGTAGTTATACGCTCGCTCGAATCATTAACAGAATGCATAAAAACAAAATAAAATTTGATTATTCTTACCTTGAAAAACTGGACCTGATGTTTAGTCTTGTAGAGAATTCATTATCCACCATGAAGCAGAATCTGTTGCTTGATGAGAAAAAAGTGAAATTAGATAAGGCTGTTGAAATAGAAAAACAAATTAATCAATATTGTTATCAACTCAAATCGGAACACCTGGAAAGCATTAAGAATGAAGAATATTCATATGATGCTGGAATAATTTTTACAGATATATTTAATGAATGTGAGAAGATTGGAAATTACGCAATCAATGTATCTGAAGCTTTAGCGGAGGCAAACTAAAATAGCCCCAAAATTTTGGGACTATCTGTTAATTACCAATTAACCTGAGTTTGATTAAAACTTTTAGTATTCTGGTTATTAATAATTCAATGTCTTTCGGGTAACTGCAATAAAAACATCCATCCCTCGAAGTTTTTCTTTTATTTCAAGGAGACTTTTAATTTTTATCAACCCAATTTTATAATTATACACAGGACTACTGTATTCTTCAGAAACAGACTCAAACTTAAATTGCTGTAAATCATCTTCTTTCGCATACCTAAAATAGATCTCTATCGTTCCATCCTGTTCATAATTAAAGGGCTTATAATAATTCCTTTTTTTATACTCATATCGATAATCATGAGCAATGGCTGTTATATCAGATAAAACAGCAGAACCGGTTGGATGACCTCCGGCCCCTTTTCCAAACATAAATTGTTTGTCATAGGCCAGTCCTTTTATTACCACCCCATTAAATTCATCTTCAACATTATATATGTACTTATCTTTTTGAACCAAACGAGGTAATACAAATAGAGATATTTTATTTTCTTCCAGTTTCTCTACCTGTCCCACCAGTTTAATCTTGTATCCTTTTTCCTTAGCATATTGAATATCAAAATCTGAGATATTTGAAATGCCATAATGAAGAACATCCTTTGGATTTACAATAGTTCCAAAACTATGAGCTGTTAAAATCACTAACTTAAATAAGGAATCAAATCCATCTACATCAAAAGTTGGATCTTCTTCAGCAAACCCTAGATCTTGTGCTTCTTTTAATGCACTACTATAATCATTATTGTGATTAAATATTTTTGATAAAATATAATTTGATGATCCATTTAATATTCCCGTTACCGACAATAGTAAATCATTATCATAATACTCTTCCAGATTTCGTATTACTGGTATACTTCCACAAGCTGAAGCTTCATATAATAACGAAACATTGTATTGCTTTTGCAGATCAATTAATTCCTGTAGATTTTCTGCAATCATTTTTTTATTGGCTGAAACAACATTCTTCCCTCCTTTTAAAGAACTGGCTACAATACGATACGCTTCATCTGCATCTGATATTAGTTCTACAACCAAGTTAATATCAGGATCATTAATAATTTCATCGGCTGAATAACAAAACAGGTGATCTGGCAAACTCCTTTTCTTATTGTTTTTCACACAAATCCTAACAATCTCTGCATTCAGGGCTGGACTTTTCTCTAAAACGTCATATAATCCTTGTCCGACAACCCCAAATCCAACAAGACCAATTCTCAATTTATTTTTCATGCGTTTTCAAATTCATTTGTTTTTTTGTCTATCAGGTAATTAAACCATCAAATTAATACAAGCCAAGTATAACATTCCGCTCAACAACTTGAAATTTATTATTCTTAAGCAGTCTGAGCCATTAATTTCATATCAAACTGAGGCTATTATTAACCACTGGTATAAATGCAAATATTACAAAAAACATTTAATGTCTATTTACAAAATAAGGTCTACTTAAATAATAATATTTTAGCAGACCTATATATTCCTATTACCTAATTTATTATCAGGCTGTAAAGATATTAATTATGATTTTTTAAAACCCTCATCCAGATCATGAATAATATCATCTATATGCTCTATCCCAACAGAAATACGCAATAATCCGGGCTCAACTCCGGAAGCCTTTTGCTCCTTTAGAGATAACTGCTCATGAGTAGTAGTACTCGGGTGAATGATAAGTGTTTTAGCATCTCCCACATTGGCTAAATGACTAATTAACTGAAGGCTCTCAATAAATTTATCAGCTCTATCATTTCCTCCTTTTATTTTAAAGGTTAGCACCCCGCCGAATCCTCTCTTGAGATATTTTTTGGCAATTTCATGATATGGAGAACTTTCAAGACCCGGATAATTCACATATTCTACATCCTCATGATTCTCTAACCACGTTGCTATTTTCAATGCATTTTCCACCGTTCTGTCTAACCTAAGAGATAAAGTCTCTAATCCCTGAACTAATAAAAATGAATTAAAAGGACTCAATGCCGGACCAAAATCACGCAACCCCTCAACCCTACACCTAATAATAAAGGCAATATTTCCGAAAGGACTACCCTCGCCAAAAACATCCCAGAATTTTAAACCATGATAACCTTCACTAGGCTCTGTGAGAGAAGGAAATTTTCCATTGCCCCAATTAAAATTACCACCATCAACAATCACTCCTCCAATTGAAGTACCATGTCCGCCAATCCATTTTGTTGCAGACTCCACAACTATATTAGCTCCATGCTCAAGTGGGCGAAAAAGGTATCCGCCTGCACCAAAGGTATTGTCAACAATTAAAGGTATTCCATGCTTTGCAGCTATTTCCCCAAGTCTTTCAAAATCAGGAATATTGAAACGTGGATTTCCAATAGTTTCTACATAAATAGCTTTTGTTTTCTCATCAATCTGTGCTTCAAAATCATTTGGATTATCTCCCTCAACAAACTTAACCTTTATACCTAACCTTTTAAATTGAACTTTAAACTGATTATAAGTTCCTCCATACAAATATGATGTAGAAACAAAATTATCCCCGGCTTCAAGTATATTATTTAAAGCAATAAACTGCGCTGCCTGTCCTGATGAAACAGCCAGAGCTGCTGCCCCTCCTTCTAATGCAGCAATACGCTTTTCAAAAACATCAGTTGTCGGGTTCATTATACGTGTATAAATATTCCCGAATTCTTTTAAACCAAATAAATTGGCAGCATGTTCAGAGTCGTTAAATAAAAATGAAGATGTTTGGTAAATGGGAACTGCTCTGGAATTAGTATCCGCATCAACCTGGTGACCAGCGTGTAACTGTAATGTTTCAAATTTTAATTCAGACATAGCTATTTGTATTTAAGATTAATAATAAACAATTTAACCTACTTCAAGCGCCTGGCGCATTATAAATTGGAGTTGTCTATTTATCTATCCGAATACAATGCGCCATGTGATTATGAAGTCATCATCATGCAACACATCATAATTTCTGTATGTACAATACAAGACCCTTTAGTACTAGAATTTATAGTACTTTTATTATTCAGGAGAGATGATATGTAAGCTCTTTGTTTCACAGATTTGAATTATTGTTAAGCAAATTAAGTAATTATTAAACAGAAAAAAAAGAACTATTATCCATTTTCGAGTCATTTATCCTACCTCAATAGTAGGGTAGCTGTTTTTTGAAAAAATAATAACATGACGCAACCATTGTTATCAATTTCAGTCTACAACTATAAAACCCTTAAAATTTTTATTATGAAGCTCATACTATTATCCTTGATTAACCAAGCCAAGAGAATAGATGTTCCTGTAAGGTTTTTATTGCTTCAAGTATTGGTAGTTATAACTACAATTCTTTTAATCTCATTATAATCTGATCATTCACAGTCAGAATAAAATGAAATGAAGAATCTCTCACATTTAGCTAAAAAAAGGGGCAAATCTATCTGCCCCTTTTAAATAAGCCTTTTTGTCTTCCTTCTTGCTGTCCGAAATGATAGGTAATATCAATTAATGGGACTATAAAGGTTCCATCTCCTTTTCCAAAATTCATCCAATATCCAATAGAACCAGTAAATCTGGGAGAAAGACCTATTCGTATATTTGCATTATGCTCTATGGCATTTCCA
This sequence comes from Marinilabiliaceae bacterium, assembly GCA_050296935.1. Lineage (GTDB taxonomy): Bacteria > Bacteroidota > Bacteroidia > Bacteroidales > Marinilabiliaceae > Saccharicrinis. The sequence goes on from JBNKRV010000141.1 coordinate 20,288, forward strand.
TAATTATTACCGGCAAATAATCCCCGCAAAGCAGCTGTTAGAAAAATTCCTCTTGTCAGATATAAATCCCCTTGTATTCTTGCTGAAAACATACTTCCACCACCTAACACCACACCGCTTCTGGTTCGCATAAATTTATAGTCTATAAGTTCCTGACCTGTTGATTTCAAAGAAAAACCGTAGTCGTAGGCAACAGCACCGGTTACTATTAAAAAGGGTTGTTTTCCTGTACCACATTTTAATTCCTTTAAAAATGGCCTACTGATTATCAGTTCATTCTTTAAAGCGACAACATGAGGAATATCTGAATTTTCAGAAACAAAAGTATTCTTGTTTTTGCTTCTAAGAAAATAAAATCCTGGTGTAAAAGAATAAGCTTCATGCCTTGAGGCAATATAATATTTCCCTTCCGACCATCTTTTTTTATAATATACCATTGGAATAAATGGCAAGGATGCAATAGAAGTTCCAAATTCATGACCTGTTCTTATAGATAAACGGGTGGGAGAAAATATACTTATATCACCACTATATACAGGAACCGTATTAGCCGTTTCATAACTCCATATGTAATCTGTTCGAGTGCGGGAAACGCTCCCTCCCATTGGAATTAAGGCATTAAATTTATTATAGTCGCTTTTTTTGTTGGCTTCGTCCTGCCTTTTTCGAATTTCACGCCTACTTGTTCCTTTATTAAGCCTTTTCCAGAACTGGGCATTTATCTCATTAAACGATGTGAAAATGATGATAAAAAAAATAATATATCTGGCTTTTACAATCTTCATTTTATAATGTAACAATATGTAAAAATAAACGTCATGCCTTTGATTTTAAAACGCTGAACTAAGAAAATTATTTGAAGAAACTAAAATTGTTTACGAATTTGCAGATTGATTTATGAACCAACCAGAATAATTGACAATCGAAACACTTGAAACTTTAGAAACTTTTAACGATTTTATAGTTTCGCAATAGCAGTTGCTTTTTTACTTTTGTACGATATGAATAATTCGGTCGGGAATATAAATAAAATATCACATCTGTTTTTTAAATACGGAATAAAAAGTGTGAGTATGGATGATATAGCAAAAGAACTCAGCATCTCTAAAAAGAAATTATATCAGATATACAAAGACAAAAATGAATTGGTTGAAAAAACATTTCAATCCATAAAAAAACAAATGCAGGTCATTTGGGAAGAATATAAGAATAGTCCTTTAAATCCCATTGAAAAAGAAATTTACTATAGAAGAAAATACCTTAAAACTTATTTAACAATTAAACCAACCTATGTATATGATTTGAAAAAGTTTTACCCTGAAATTTACAATGATATGATGCAATTCAAAATGAATCAAATATCAGAATCAACATCGAAATTTGTGAAAGAAGGAATTGAGCAAGGATTATTAAGAGAAAATCTTGACGAGGAATTTATTTCAAAACTATCACTAACCCTGAATTTTGCATTATTTCATCCTGAAATAAATTTTATTTCGGATGAGGATTTAACATCAAAACATTTTTCTGATCAGTATTTTATTTACCACATGAATGGTATTTGTTCTGAAAAGGGCAGAAAAGTATTTGAACAATTATTTAACAATGAGCTTCATTAAAAAAATCAATCAACAACAGATAGTAATGAAAAATAAACTATTGATATTTATTAGTTTTTTCTGTGTCTCCCTATTCACCAGGGCACAATCTGACACTTTAGAAGTTTCTCTGAGTCAAGCGATAGCTTACGCGACCGAGTTTGGTTATCAAAGTATTAATGCGCAATACGATATTGAAATAGCCCAAAAAAAAGTAAATGAAACCATAGCCATCGGTCTACCTCAAATATCAGGAAATGGTTCTATCATAAATAATCTGATGCTCCAGAAAAATCAAATTCAATTCGGAGATACTACCATAACCACTGTTTTTGGAACCAAATACAACAATTCTGTTGGTGGCAGAGTAGATCAGTTATTATTTGACGGATCCTATTTAGTTGGACTTAAAGCCAGTAAAGTATATGTACGACTCTCTGAAAATTTAAAAATAAAAACAGAGATAGAACTTAAGCAGGCGGTTGCTGAGGCCTATATTCTGGCACTTATCTCAAAACAAAATATTGATAATTTTAAAACCAGTCTGGAAGTAAACGAACAAACTTACGAGCAGACATTAGCTTATTATAACAATGGCTTAATTGAAGATATTGATGTGGATCAAATTAAGCTGATGGTCAACGAATCAAAAAGATTATATGCCGATGCAGAAAATCAGCTAGCCATTACCATGTCTGTTTTAAAATTTGCTATGGGCTATGACATTGATAAGCCATTAAAGATAACAGATGAATTGAATAATTTATTAGCATCAATTCCAGTTAATCCACAATCAGAATCTGACATTACATCTCATATCGATTACAAATCTCTTGTAACTCAAATTGATATTAAAGGTTTGGATATTAAAAATCAAAAGGCATTGGCTATGCCAAGGCTAAGCGCATTTTTATCCTACGACAATGCCTTTTTCGGCAACAGTTTTTCTGACTTGGTCCGGACAGAAGGCTCAATGCTAGGTTTATCCCTGAGCATTCCAATCTTTTCAAGTGGATCAAGATCTGCTCAGCTTAAACAAAAAAAGCTGGAACTAACAAAACTTACGGTTCAACAACATATGCTTGAGCAGAGTCTTAAAAATGATCTTTCTATTGCCAGATCAAATTTATCTAATAGCAAAAAACAATACGAAAATGCTTTGGAAGCGAAAGAAATTTCAGAACGTATTTTCAATAAATCATTGATCAGGTTCAATAATGGACTGATGAGTAGCGTGGAGTTATCGGAAAATGAAAACAAAATGGTAGAAGCCATCATCAATTTCTCGAATGCATCAGCCAATTATTACAACATGTTTATTAACTATCAGAAAGCTTCGGCTCAATTGTAATTGTGTAATCAAATTCATAATAATATCATGAGAAAAATATTAAATACATCAATACTCAGCATCATCATACTAACTGCCTTTTCATGCAGTAATAGTGAGGATAAAAGTGCTAAACTCGCTGAATACAAAAAACAATTAACAGAAATTAAAAAAGAAATTTCGAAGCTTGAAAAGGAGATTGAAGAAGAAAAAGGTCCGGCAGAAAGTGTTGTTAACGTAGCTACTAAAACCATTAAACCAGAAACTTATAAACATTATATTGAGGTTACAGGTAAGGTTAAAGCAGATAAAAACACAATTGTTAGTCCTGAAGGTGCCGGTAAAATAACACAAATCGCAGTTGAAGAAGGGCAAAAAGTGCAGAAAGGTCAGATACTGGCTTATTTAAACAATGATGCTATTGAGAGTCAGATTAAAGATGTTAATATCAAATTAGAATTAGCAACCACAACATTCAATCGTCAACAAAAATTATGGGACCAGAAAATCGGATCTGAGATTGAATATTTACAAGCCAAAAGCAATAAAGAGTCGCTTGAGCAGAATCTGAAAGCACTTGAAGCCCAATTAGCTATGTCAACAGTAAAATCACAAATTAATGGTATTGTTGATGAGATATTTCAGAAACAGGGTGAAATTGCAGGTCCTTCAGTGCCTTTTGCCAGAGTGGTTAATATTGACGAGGTTTACATCACCACTGAAGTTGGTGAGAATTATTTAGGCAGGATTAACAAAGGGGACTCAACAACCATCTTTTTTCCGGCTATTAACAAATCCATTACAGCGCAAATATATCGATCATCAACAGTTATCGACAATATATCAAGAACATTCAGAGTACGAATAAATTTAGATAATCCATCGCATGAAATAAAACCAAATCTTATTTCAACTGTGAAGCTACAGGTATATTCGGCTGATAACCTGATAATTGTTCCATCAATAATTGTGAAGCAGGATTTTAATGGAGAGTTTGTTTTTATTTCCGAGGAAAAAGACGGTAAGACTTATGCCAGAAAGCAATATGTAACCTCCATTTTTAATACTGATAACAAAACGATTATATCAGAGGGTCTGGAAAAAGGCAATGCCATAATTACAGAAGGATATGATCAAATTGTTAACGGAACAGAAATTTCCATTGTTAATTCTTAAGAAAATACCTCATGGAGAAAGAAAAAGAAACAGCTGTTGAGGAACAAAGTATTCGACACTTTAAACCAACATATGCAGCTTTAAAGAATAAAAACACCATATACATATTAACTTTTTTCCTTTTGATTGCAGGTATCACATCATACCAAAGCATGGAAAGGGAATTGTTTCCTGAAGTGGTAATTCCATATATTATGGTTCGTACTTTTCATCCGGGGAATAGTCCGTCGGACATGGAAAACCTGATTACACGCCCCATAGAAAAGGAACTAAAGGGTTTGAACGGAGTAAAGAAAATGTCATCAGCCTCCTATCAGGATTATAGTTTAATTGTGGTAGAGTTTGAAACAGATGTTGAAGTAAAGCAGGCTTTACAGGATGTAAAAGATCAGGTTGACAAATCAAAATCTGAACTTCCGGACAATCTGGATCAGGAACCTGTAGTGGATGATATTGATTTTACTGAGTTTCCTATTTTAAATATTAATCTTTCAGGAGATTACTCAATCTATGAACTAAAGAAATTTGCCGAAGATTTACAAGATGAATTTGAATCATTACGTTCTATTCGAGAAGCTGATATTATCGGAGTAGATGAAAGGGAAATCCAGATAAACGTGGATCCCTTTAAGTTAGAATCCATGGATTTAACTTTTTTTGATGTAGAACAAGCGCTTACATCAGAAAACATTACGTTGGGAGCAGGTGAATTAAGGGTGGATGGCACACGCAGATCAATTACTACTCAGGCAGATTACAAAACAATGGAGCAGATTAAAAACACCATTGTAAGTGCCAAAGATGGTAAAATAAGATATATTAAAGATGTAGCTGAAGTAGTTGACGGATTTGAAGATAAAACTTCCATATCTGTATTAAACAGGAAACCGGTTGTTACCTTATCCATCGTTAAACGAGGAGGAGAAAACCTTCTGGATGCCACTGACCAGATATTTGAAATCATAAGTGCAAAGCAAAATAATGGATTGCTTCCTAAGGATCTGGAGATTGTAATTACTGATGACCAGTCGAAAAACATTAAAGGTCAGATTAGCAACCTGGAGAATAGCATTATAATGGGTATGTTGCTCGTAATATTGGTACTCTATATTTTTATGGGTATTCGAAATGCGATATTCTCAGGATTAGCTATTCCCATGTCAATGTTTATCTCATTCTGGTTAATCGGACAGGTAGGTTATTCAATTAACACCATGATATTATTCGGCTTATTGCTGGCGTTGGGTATGCTGGTGGATAATGCCATTGTTGTGGTGGAGAATGTATACCGACTGCACGAAGAAGGTATGAGAAGAATAGATGCTATCAAAAAAGGAGTAAGTGAAATAGCGATTCCAATTATTTCATCCACAGCCACAACCTTAGCTGCCTTTTTACCTTTATTATTCTGGCCGGGGATTGTCGGGGATTTTATGAGCTACATGCCCATCACGCTAATTATTGTATTGTCATCCTCATTATTTGTAGCCTTGATATTGAACCCGGTTTTTGCAGCTCGCTTCATGAAAATTGAAGACATCACTGAAAGAAAAAATCACAAGTTCATTTATTCGATTAATGGAACTTTAGCTTTAATTGGAGTATTGTTTTTTGTGTTCGGAGAAAACTTATGGGGAAATTTATTCTGCCTGCCACTGTTAATCACCTTCATTAACATTTACGCCATAAAACCTTTTGCGATCTGGTTTCAGGGTAAAGGAATACCTATGATGGAGCACAAATATGAAAGTACACTTCGAAGAGCATTAGGTGCCAGAACATCGGTAATACTTATTGCAGGCTCTGTGTTATTATTTATATTCTCTATCATGTTTTTTGGTATGAGTAATCCCAATGTCATATTCTTTCCGGAAAATGAACCTCAGACCATTTACTTGACAACGGAACTACCATTAGGTACTGATTTAGATGTGACAGATTCTATTACGCATAAAGTAGAAGCTAAGCTTTATGAAACGCTGGATAAATATGAGCATATTATAAAATCAGTTGGCATTACAATTGGTGTTGGTAAAGGAGGGTTATTTGAAGGAGACCGGTCTCCTAATAAATCTCTTACAACCATAACATTTGTTGAGTATGAAGATAGAGGCGGTATTAGTACAGCAGATATAATGAAAGAACTCACCCAATCGTTTAAAGGATTTTTGGGCGCTAAAATATTTATTGAGAAGGAAGAAAACGGACCTCCCGTAGGAAAACCTATTAACATTGAGGTTTCAGGTGATGATTTTGAAAAACTAATAGCTGTTTCACAGGATGTAATCAGAGTAATTAATCAAGATAAAATTCCTGGTATTGAGGAACTGCAAATGGATTTAAATCCGAACAAACCGGAAATGCTTCTTGAAATTAACAGAGAGAAAGCCCGAAGATTCGGACTTTCCACTCAAATGATTGCAGGTACTATACGGACTGCTGTATATGGAAGCAATGTGGATAAATTCAAAGAAAAAGAAGATGAATTTGAAATTATGGTTCGTATGGATAAAAGGTACCGAAACAATACGAGTCAGCTCATGAATCTAAAACTAAGGGTTGAGCGGGAAGGTACGCCTTATTATATTCCTATATCATCAGTGGCTAATTACAAATACTCTTCAACCTATGAAAAAATAAATCGGATTGATAACTCCAGGGTTATTACCGTATATTCAAACATTAACGAAGGGTATAACGCCAATGTAATTAATGCCAGAATAAAAGAAGTACTAAGCGATTTTGAATTACCTGCCGGTTACAAATGGAAGATGACCGGAGAACAGGAAAATCAAAAAGAAACTTCTGACTTTTTAGTTGGTGCTTTATTGTTAGCCGTAGCATTGATATCAATGATATTAATTACTCAATTTAATTCTGCCATAAAACCTTTAATTATTTTAGGTACTGTATTACTGAGTACCATTGGTGTATTTATGGGGCTCGGAGTATTTCAAATGGACTTTGTGATTTTGATGACCGGAGTTGGAATTGTATCACTGGCCGGGATTGTTGTAAATAATGGTATTGTACTGATTGATTACATCGACATCTTACGAAAAGAAAAGAAAAAGGAAAAAGGAATTGATCCGGAAGACAGATTGACCATTGAGGAAGAGTTAGAATGCATCATTCAGGGTGGAAAGACAAGACTTCGACCGGTACTTTTAACTGCCATTACAACAGTTCTTGGATTAGTACCTTTGGCCACTGGTTTTAATTTTGATTTCTTTGGCTTGTTAAACGATTTCAATCCTCACATATACTTTGGTGGTGATAATGCCGATTTTTGGTCACCAATGGCATGGACTGTGATTTTTGGTTTAACAACCTCTACTGTTCTAACATTGATTATGTCGCCAGTAATGTTTCTTGTTGCTGTAAAAGTGCGAAATCGATTTTCAACAGTGAAAAAACACTAGAAAACAAACTATTCTTATAAATATTTAAACGGCATTGGAGTTTGAAAATAAATTCCAGTGCCGTTTCTTATTCGCAGTAACTATTCTTATATACATTCTTTTATCTCTGATGAATTCTTTCTGAAATCATCTTCTCAAGTTCATCAATGTCTTTGGCGAAATTACGAATCCCTTCTGCCAGTTTTTCTGTTGCCATTGCATCCTGGTTCATATACCATCGAAATTGACCTTCTGTTAAATGAATCATCTCCAGATCCAGATTACGGGCACTTAAAGATGAAATTTTAAGATCAACTTTAGAAGACGAATTCTCGAGCTCGTTCAACAATACAGGAGAAATAGTCAGCAAATCACAACCTGCTAACTCCATTATCTGCCCCACATGCCGAAAACTTGCTCCCATGATCTCGGTACTGTAA
>JBNKRV010000142.1:0-13518 GCA_050296935.1 Marinilabiliaceae bacterium
CAAGCCCTTGATAACCAATGCAAATTTCAATCGTGCTCCTATGTATCCAATAATTTGCCCTGGCCATGCCAGTTTCATAAGTTTATAATTTAGCAAGCCCTTGATAACCAATGCAAATTTCAATCGTGCTCCTATGTATCCAATAATTTGCCCTGGCCATGCCAGTTTCATAAGTTTATAATTTAGCAAGCCCTTGATAACCAATGCAAATTTCAATCATACTTCAATGTACACAATAATTAGCTTAGCTAATGACAATTCTCATTAGTGTTCGTCTATACAGTCCAACTACTGTGTTGTTGCTCAATATCCAAATCCTTATATACACTAGTATACTGCGGTTTGAATTTTTCGCACGTCTTGTATTTAAACTTTATAACCAGAGTTCTACATTAATGTAGGATATATCTCTTGTGTTCCTACAAAAATGTAATGTTATTGATTCTGTTGAAATTTTATCTTACTTAATTACAGGTCATTACATTTTTCGGTATAGTTTTATCAGGAGAAGAATCCGAATAAGTTTTTATCTGGTAAATTATGAAGTTAAGTGCAAGGAATAAACTGAAAGGAAAAATTAAAGCCATTGAAGAGGGATTAATTACATCAAAAGTTATTATCGACCTGGGAAATGGAAATGAAATTGTATCTATTATCTCAAGAGATGCCATTGCAGAATTGAAAATGGAGGTTGGTGGTACGGCATATGCAATCATCAAATCAACAGAGGTAATCGTTGGAGTTGATGATTGATTTTCTATTAACCTGAGTTCTATTAAAATTTCAGCATTTATCTCATTAGATATTTATTCTTAATGAATTCGATAGAACGATGTTTCAGATTGATATACAAGACAATTTTTGCAGGACTAGCGAGCTGGCTCGAAGAATTTAACGCAGTAGATCAGTTTTTTATTCAAAGCATAAGGATAGGATGACAGAAGTGGAGCTACACATACATTTTCGTAAAGATGGAAAACTTGTAATAAATCCGGAAAGAATCAGATTGCTTCGTCTCATACAAAAATCAGGCAGTTTACTCACTGCTTCAAAAGAAATAGGGACATCCTACAATAGCGTTTGGCGAATGTTGGATACCATGAATAAAGTGTTGGATAAACCCGTGGTTGAAAAGCTCAGGGGAGGAAAAGGTGGAGGTGGAGCAGTAATAACGGATTATGGACAACTGATATTAAATGAATATTTAGCAGTAGAAAAACTAGTGGGTAATTTTGCACACAAAATAAATATAGAAATAAACAGGTAACTTTTTTTTGTTAATCGTTATCTATGTTTAGATAACGATTATAAAATGTATAACTATGAAAGAGATTATTATAAAACCAATAGGTGTTATCCGTACTCCGCATACAGATATTAAAAATATGCCTATACAACCCATTGCCGCAGAAGGAATCAAAGGGTATATCGAATTATTACCTGAGTATATAGAGGGTTTAAAAGATATTGAAGGCTTCTCACATCTGATCCTGATTTATCATTTTCATAAAATAATAGGGTATGAGCTTCAGGTTGTCCCTTTTATGGATACAGAGAAGCGTGGCATATTTTCGTGTAAGGCTCCTAAACGCCCTAATGCTATCGGAATGTCAACAGTTCGCTTAATAAATGTAGAAGGTAATACAGTTCATATTGAACAGGTGGATATGCTGGATAATACACCTCTCATTGATATTAAACCATTTTATCCAAGGTATGATAACCGTGAAAATGTATCAATCGGGTGGTTAGAAAAAAATAAAGACCTGCCCGCAAATGAGTTAAGAGCAGATGAAAGATTTAAATAAAAACCAGCGTTTGAAAAACGCAGCCAAAGTATATCAATATCATGAATAATAATAACACAATATATAAGATCATCATTTTTACCATTGTTTTGATGTTTAACATCATTAATGTATTGGGTAGCGGAAAAGAAAAAGAAGAACCTGCTCAAAACAAATCAGCGCTTTTGCATATTAATAATGATAAACTATTTAAACCACTTTTGGCTACGGAAACATGGGCAACTTATAGTATGGGTGAAGAAAAAGGAGGAGTAGCCTATGCAAATCGGGCAGATGTTTCTTTCCGGAGATTGCGTTTGGGAGGTTCAGGTGCTCCTTATTCCTGGTTGAGTTATCATTTCCAGCTAAGTATTGATCGTTTGGGTGAAGATGCTTTTGCATCCACCAAAGGATCGTATAGCGGCATGGGTGTTTGGGATGCTTATTTAACAGCTAAGGTGTTTAAAGGGAGTGATATACTATATGTGCATGCAGGGTATTTCTGGTCTGCAATTAGTCGTGAATATAACACCAGTTCCTGGTCGCAGGGATCTTTTGATAGAACCAGAGCCAATTGGTATATGCGTAAATTTATTTCCGGCAAAGGTAATGGAGTAGAGAGTGGTGTTGGATTAGGAGGTCAGAAATCTTTTGAGGGATTTGCCATCAATTATCGTGTAGGAACTTTTGAACCACAGGCATATATAAATAATAAATATGGAAGTAGATTATATACAGGACATCTGTTGTTATCCATAGGAGACCAGGAACAAACAAAGTACAAATACCGTTTATCAGGTAATCAATGGAGAAAGAGAAAGGGGGTAACCATTGGTTTTGGAGGGGCTACGCAATCAAACGGAAAACTGGATGAGGCAAACTATTTTGATATTTCAACGGCTTACGGTGCTGATATTTTGATCAATTACATTGGATTAAGAATTGATGGGGAATATTTTAAATTTAACCGCAGTGCTGAAGGATTCAGTGATTATAATGGTACACAATGGCACATCAGAGCAGGATATACTTTTTCCGTAGAAGACCGGTATATTGAGCCAACTCTAACCTATGACAAATACAATGGAGAAGGATCTGCAGCACTGTATAATTATATAGGTTCAGATAATACACTTGATATAGGAATTAATTATTATTTAAATAAAGATAAGCTAAAACTGTCGCTGCACTATTTGATTCAGGATGGAAGTGTGGCTTCTAATACTGGTGATTATTTAGGAATGTGTTGTCAGTTTAGGTTATAAAAATGATCCAATCGTACATTAAAGTATAGGTATATGATTAAAAAAGGAATAATGATAATATGGATAGCGGTACTGTTTTCATCGTGTAGAACAGAGAGTAAGAGTAAAGCAGATTCCAGTTCAGCCAAAATGATTCATAAACAAGAATTGTTGGTGTTTGCAGCCGCCAGCCTGAGCGATGTGCTTTCTGAAATTGTGGATTCTTTTGAAGTAAATTATAACATCAAAGTATTAACAAATATGGCTTCAAGTGGTACACTGGCTCGACAGATAGAACAAGGCGGTACTCCTGATTTATATATATCAGCCAGCAAAAAGTGGGGCGATTATGTGGATAGTTTGGGATGTTTTGTGGCAGGATTTAAATCAGATATTGCTTACAACCAGTTGGTTTTAATTGCCCCTAATAACAGTGATAAAGAAGTAACTGCTATTGATAGTTCACTCAATTTTAAGATTCTTTTAGGTGAGGGGCGACTCTCAATTGGAGATCCGGCTCATGTTCCGGCGGGAATGTATGCCAGGCAGTCCCTGGAATATTACGGATGGTATCATCAACTTACCGGAAAGGTACTTCCGGCTAAAGACGTAAGATCGGCATTAATGGTTGTTGAAATGGAAGAAGCACCTTTGGGCATTGTTTACCGAACTGATGCTCAAAAGTCCAGTGAGGTTAAAATTCTTCATTCATTTCCCGAAAAATCGCACAAGCCCATTGTTTATGTGGCCGGTGTTTGCACAAATTATGATGAGGCGAAAGCATTTTATACCTATCTCAGCTCAAATGAAATGAAAACCATTTGGGAAAAGTATGGTTTTACAAATTAGAACCATATACCATTAAAAGAAATAGGTATTGCAGCATGGACAAGTTTTTATCAAAATCCGCTGCTTCAGCAATAAAGTAACAGCCATAACATCAACAGTCATATGTACGAACTATTTAGCTTTAACGAAGCGGAAATTAATGCTTTAAAACTGTCAGTAAAGGTTGCAGTGTATTGTTCACTTATATCTTTACCCATTGCTTTATGGGTGGGTTATAAAATGGCCAGGAGTAACTTTTACGGTAAGTCAATAGTGGAGAGTATTATTCACCTTCCATTGGTTATGCCTCCGGTTACAACCGGTTATTTGTTGCTATTAATGTTCGGAGCCAAAAGCTTACTCGGATCCTGGTTATATACCTTGTTCGGAATTAAAATAGCTTTTACTTTTCAGGCCGCAGTTATTGCCTCAGTATTTGTGTCATTTCCGCTTATTGTAAGATCGGTTCGTACTGCTATGGAAATGGTGGATACCGGATTAGAAGAGGCCTCACGTATTTTGGGCGCCAGTAAATTAAAGACATTTTTTCGGGTGACTGTTCCATTGGCTTTGCCTGGCGTTGTTTCGGGAACTATACTGGCATTTGCCCGGTCGTTAGGTGAGTTTGGTGCAACCATCACTTTTGCCGGTAATATTGAAGGAGAAACACAAACACTTCCTTTAGCTATATATTCATATATGCAGGTTCCCGGTAAAGAAGGGGCTACCATGAGGTTGGTAATTGTTTCTGTTGTTATTTCATTTATAGCCATGGCTTTATCGGGGTGGTATGTAAAAAAAATGAAGCATTGATATGGAAGTTATTATAATTTTAGACACAAGTATCAAGATACTAGAATAAAGATAAAGAGGCAGTACTCATTTTGAATGATATATATGTAATAGAAACTAAGTTATAACAGGTATCAGTAATAGCCAGAAACTATTATCAGGAAGTATTATTAATTTCCTATTTATGACCATATTGCGAATCAGTCGTGATACTTGTGTCTTGATACTTGCATCTTGATACTAAATAAAAAAAACATGATAGAAGTAGATATAACGCTCCCCAGGAAAAATTTCGATGTAATTATTAAGGAATCTTTTTCTAATGGAATTACTGGTATTTATGGGCCAAGTGGTTCCGGAAAAACGTCCTTGTTGCATTCCATTTCAGGATTGGAAATGCCTGGGTCTGGTTATATATCTATTGAAGATAGGATGGTTTTTCATTCTGAGAAAAAGATCAATATTCCAGTTGAAAAACGCAATATCGGTTATGTGTTTCAAGAGGGCAGATTATTCCCGCATATGACCGTTGAAAAAAACCTGCTGTATGGTTTTAAGAAACATTCCAAAAGCAAGGTAAAGTTTAATGAAGTGGTTGATTTGCTAAATCTGGGACATATACTTCATAGTAAACCATCTCAAATTTCAGGCGGAGAGCGACAGCGAACCGCATTAGGAAGATCCCTGCTTTCTTCTCCTGACATATTATTGCTTGATGAACCTTTTTCAGCTGTTGATACAAATTTACGAAGTCAGATTTTGCCTTTTATTCTGAAGATCCAGAGAAAGGTGCAAGTGCCTGTTTTGGTGGTGAGCCACGATTTACCCGACCTCTTAAAAATGACCAATACCCTTTTTATAGTCAGGGAAGGACGATGTGTGGGACATGGAGAGTACCACGATTTGTTAAAAATGGATTCCGTTTCTGATATTATTGTTTCCGATACACTGGTAAATTCTATTAATATGAAGGTGCTAAAAGTGAAACCAGAAAAAGGACTCACAATACTAGGCACAGAAAAAGATGGAGGTGAAGTCCGCATAAAATGTGAGAAGAGTAATGGACATTATCAGGAAGGACAAGATATAAAGATATTTATCAATGCCGATGATATCGCGCTTTCAACCGAGAAGTTACCTAATATTTCCATTCAAAATCAAATAGAAGGAGTCATTACCGATGTGGTGCAGCATGGTTCCATATCTCTGTGTATTGTAGATGCCGGTTTTAAGCTGATTGTAGAGGTTACCACGGAATCTCAAAAGCGAATGGAATTCAAGGTTGGAAGTAAGGTTTGGTGTCTGTTTAAATCAGTTGCTATTGATGTAGCGGGGTAGCGGTGCAAAAATAAAACGACCAGTGAGTAAATTACTCACTGGTCGATAGTAAAGTTTATTGATTTCTTCTAATTGTGAAGATTACTTTATAATTACAAGTTAAAATTGTATCCAACTACAATTAAAACAGGACTAGGGGAATTAAAATCTGAAATGCGGGAATCATTTCTTACCGCATCTTCATCATCCATGTAATCAGAAGATTTGATAGGAACCAGTAGCCCGAAATCCCAGAAATTTCCTTCAGTTCTCCTTGAATTTACTTTAACGCCCACACCAAAAGTTGGCCCGGTATACACTTTATCTGCTTCCGATAAACCTTTTACTTTAATAGCTGCATTTGTCCCATACATCCCGGCTACATAAAATTGAGTGAGGGATTTGCTTGGGAAACTTTTCATAAGACCAACATTGTATCCTACACCTGATAAATGATATCCTAATCCCCCAAATAATGTTAATTGATCGGCTATGTTTGTGCCAAATCGTGCACCAATAGCACCATATGGCAATCCAAGTCCCAAACCAAAGGAATTTTCTCCTTTTCTTGAACTCAGGTTACTATCCCGGGCAATTCCAATTGTTGTAATTGATAATAGAATGCATAGGGAAAGGATGTTTTTTAGTTTGTTCATTATTAACTTTTTAAAATGATTTATCTGGATTTAATGATGGAATATCATTCTGGATTTTGTTATACCTTTCTAATCCGTTTTTAATAAAAAATGTCATATCTTCTTCCTGGCCTTTTAATTCAGAAGGTTCTTTTTTGCTGATGAGCTTATTTACTCTTTTTAAAATTCTTTCTTCCTCGGGTAATACCGGATATAGTCTTACTGCAGCCTTAAATGCTCCCATTGTTGGCTTCACTTCAATTATGTAGGTGGCATCTGGTTTTAGGTTACCTTTAATAAAATCCCGGTTTTCTGATGCAACCCAAAAGGTATGTTCTCCGGGTTCACATTCGTAAATAACGTAATTAGTTCCGTTAATTTTTCCTAGATATTTGTCGCCATCAAAATATTTAAAATTGATAAGTGCCCCGGTTGAAGAATAACGTACAAAATAAATCAGAGATTTTCCTTCTGAGGGTTTTTTAAATTCCTGACAAAATGTTGTGATACTGGAAAAAAGAAAAAATAGTAATACAAAACTTAAATGTCTCATAGTGTTCATTTTTATGTATAAAAAGATGTAATGTGAAAACTTGATTATGGTTTATAAGTTGGATTGTAATTATACATTGCAATTGTTAATTTAAAACCCTGACAAAATTAAACTTAAAATATTAATTACTCAACTAAATATTGATATGTTTAAAATCGGGCAGATGGATCTTTTACAGATACAGTAGTTTATCTACAGATGTTGTTGTGGGTAGGAGGTGAGAAGTGTTATGTACAGGGGATTTGAGCTGTCAAATTATCTTCTTATCAGATTGAATATCAAAGTGTGATATGATTTGGAAGTGACAAATTTTTTGTAATTCTCCCTTTAATACTTTTTACAGTGTAATATGAAACTTGATATATTATTCGTGGAAAGTGAAAAATAACTGCTTGATCGGTAAAATATACTCGGGGCGATAAAAAGTGTCATCTTAGGAGGGGAAAAGTCCCCCCGGAAGCCTAATGGCTTCTCGGGGACAGTAGAATCAAGGGTTTTATTTTCATCCGTATTCGCTGGCATATTTCATTCGCCGCTCTTCATTACGCCAAAATACATATTGACCACATTCTTTAATGATATTTAAATGAGCACTCAATAGCGTAAAAGCTTTATCGCGGGTTAGCTTGGCATCGCTATATTCATTTTTGTTTCCGTTAACCTGAGCCAGCAATTCGCTCATAGCAGCCGAGCTGGTTCGTGCTTTCATATTCAATTGGGTGTCGTAATTAATTAGAGCCAAAGGTTCGGGGTTTCTTTCGGCCAACACAGCCAGTTCCAGTAAATCCTGAACCATATCCTTATGGCCGCTTCCTTCTCTAATGCGGGATAACTTTATGAGTAAGTCGTTATTATTTCGGTAGCCATAGCTGAGATGGTGTAGTAGCTCTGATTTTAAACTGTATGCTTCCGGAGACATTTCTTTCCACTTTATCTGAGCTTCCTGCCGAGTTTGGTATTCTCCCATCCAGTAAGCCTGAAGATGTCGTGTGGCTCCGGCAAGAGATTTGAGTCCTTCAACATATTTCCAGTCTAAACCGGCAGCAATCAATTGTTCTTTGTCTTTCTGAGCTTCCACATAGGTTGTTTCTGCTTCACTACAAATTTCGTCGATGGGAACTGTGAGATGCTTCACATCTTGTTTTCTAATAGCCAAAATTTGGTCTCTCCAAATTTCAAAATCCTGAGCATAATCCATAAATAATAAATTTTGCTAATTGCTTTAAGGTTTGGTTATAACAGGTTATGGTTTGTTACATCGTTGACGGATTTGTGGTTTTTATTCAACGTCAATTTAATTTGGGATTCAATAAAGGGTTTAGTTTGTGTTAATGAAGTCAAATTAAAAAGATCTGATTAAAGCAATTAAGGTTCATAATTGTATTTATCAGTATAAATATAACAAAGGAATGTCATGATTGAAAGAAAATCAGGGTAATTGTTTAGGTTATTTTTATAGTTCGAGACTTTAGAAAAGGTATACAAGAAACATTAAAATGGGAGTTATTAGATTTTTTTTAACAAGGTAAAGCTGATTGCTTTGCCTGCTTCATAGCTCTATTTTAAAAGGAAGAGTGTATGCGTTTTGCCAGGCATCTTGAAAATTTCGTCTCCTTTGGCAGTATTTGCTATCATGAAAAAGCCCTTCAGAAAATAGGGCTTTTAGAGTTTGAAATTACCCAAATGAGGCATTTGATCTTTGGTGTTAACAGCAAACGATTCATTGCATCAGAAGCTCTGGATCCGGCCTTTGGGTTCACCTTCGGGCTTCAATAACTTTACCCTTACAAAGAAGGAATACTCCTCACGATGAGTATAGAACTTAACTATTAAAAACTTAAAGGCGATTTTCCTGAGCTTTATGGCTGGGTAGATAATTGGATTTTTACTTTTTTTACAATGTGTTTAATTTGTAGTTATATTCAAAAAAAACAATTTTCCGGCAATTTTTTATCCTATTTTTTACTGGAAAGATTAATTGTTAATTTTGGTGGGTTAAATAACTAAATATATTATATTGTTTAAATATTGTTATGCAGCCATATATGGATATAAGCACAATGACGATATAGATACGTTACCAGCAATTATAAAATGAGACAGCATTACGATATAGAATGGTTAACTGATAAATTCGAAAACGGAGATTCTTTGAAATTTCTGTACTTCTGGGGACATACAAAGAAACATGACCAAGGTGTAGGAGATTTCTGTTTTAGTCAGTGGTTTGAGAGTTCGTTCAAAGTTGACGGACTGACTTATAAAACGACAGAACATTGGATGATGGCTCAAAAGGCTCTGTTGTTTGACAATAAAGAGATTTTTGAAAAAATAGTAAATAGTGACAAACCTGGAGAAGCAAAAGAACTTGGACGACAAGTAATCGGATTTGATGAAAACATCTGGATAGAAAACCGATTTGAAATTGTTCGATTTGGAAACATACATAAATTCAATCAAAATCGAGGCTTAGGAGAATATCTTTTAAAAACTGGAAACAGAATTCTTGTCGAGGCGAGTCCAGTTGATACAATTTGGGGAATTGGCTTGACAAAAGACAGTAACGAGATTGATAACATATATTCTTGGAGAGGATTAAACTTGCTTGGCTTTGCTCTGATGGAAACACGTGATTTCTTAAATGAGTTTGGTTTCTTTTCGGACTTGAAAAATAATTTGACCGCACCGTGGATTAAATTTCTAGGCATAGATTATAAAGATATGTTTTGGAAAATGGGGAAAGGTGAGCAATTTATGATTGAATTTTCACAGACATATAATAACTTGACAGATAAAGAAAAAACTATATTTAAACAGACAAATCCAGAACCATTTAATTGGAGAGGTTTTTATGATTAAAAAAATAATAACATTACTATTTCTGTCATTTTTGACCATAGTTGGATTTTCACAGAATGATTCTATTCGTAGAAATCAATTTGAGCTAAAAGGTCAAATTATTAACGAAATAAATTTGACTCCTCATTGAGGGACAATAGCATGGGAGACTGTTATAGAATTTAAAATAATTGATTTTTCAGATGCTATTGGATTAATCTTTACTTGTCCAGAGTTTTATGAGGACGATTTTTTCGAAACAGAGAAGGATTATTAAATAACAGTTGCAGATGAAAATCAAGTAGATTTTGATTGGGTAGTTCCAAGTGAATCTATCCTTTCTAAATATGATTTGAAGAAAAAACTTTGGGTAATAACGGCAGAGATAGAATAATAAAAGCAGGTAACAATGCATATAAGTCATGTGTGGTGCGGGTCATTCGCTAAGTGTGGTGATTTCAATTTGTCCGCCCATTGCTTTAAAATCGACATAAATAAAACCATATACTTTCTATGATTTTTAAGACACATAAAAATTTTAAACTTGATGTAAATGCATGGGGATCTGCCAAACGACAAGATGTAATCATGTTACTAGACTCTGTTATTACAGAGTTTTACTCTAATCTCGAAATCAACTTGATATCTACAAAACCAGTTCAAGTATTAAACTCTTTGACAAGGGTTCCGCCGATTAATAATCCTAGAATTGAAAAAAATGGAACAATCGTAAAAATATATTTAAATACTAAAGATTTATCTTGGTGTCAGTATTCGTATCAGTTTTCACATGAACTTTGTCATTATGTTATTGACTTAGATTTTCCACCCAAAAATGACAAGTTCGGCTGGTTTGAGGAATCACTTTGTGAGCTAGCATCTCTATACACTCTTAAAAAAATGAGTAATACATGGCAGTCAAATGCACCATATCCAAATTGGAGAGGCTATCATTCGGATTTAGATGCATATGCCTCTGACATTATCTCTACACCAGAAAACAAAATTACCAAAACATTAAATGAATGGCTAACAATTAACTTACCTGATTTATTTAAATGCAGATATGACAGAGAAAAGAATTTAATTGTTGCTATTAATTTATTGCCACTCTTTAATGCAAATCCTGATTTATGGATATCAATACAATATTTGAAATATATTAATGTAACAGGTGACATGACTTTAAAGCAATATCTATCAAAATGGGAAGAATTAATTCCTCAGAAGTTGACTATTGCTTTTGATAACATAGTTAACCTATTTGAGACTTAATAATAGCTAGCCAATAAAAAAGAAAAAAGAGAAAGGGCAGCAGCTAATAAATAGGAATATGAGCGGTCGGCAAGACCCCAGCGGTTATTCCCGGTTGAACTACATCCATCCAGACACTATGCACTTAACTAAGGTTTTTAGTTGTTTTTTAAAGAAAGGGATATATGTATTGGTATTAAATTGGCTTCAACAATTTTACCCTTACAAAGAAGAAATACCTCCCCCCCCCCCCCCTCACGATGATTTTAGAACTAAACTATTAAAAACTTAAAGGCAATTTTCCTGAGCTTTATGGCTGAAGTAGATAGTTGGATTTTTACTTTATTTACAATGAGTTTCATCTGCAGAGATATTCAAAAAAAACAATTTCCCGGCAATTTGTTATCCTATTTTTTGCAGGAAAAATTAATTGTTAATTTTGGCAATTGAAATAACTAGACATATTATGTTATTTAGACATTGTCGTTATGCAGCCATTGTGCCTCATTATATGAAAAAATACAATTTAAAGTGCTAGATTTATTTAAAGACTTCATCCTGAATCGAATTTCAATAGAAGAATTTGAGGATATTGTTTATCAAAAGAAGGAATTGGAGGAATCAATTGGACAGGCTATTTATTTAGATTTAATTTCCTTTAATTATCAATCTAAGAGTGCTTACTATGAATTAATGAAGTTACTTGAAGAAAAAGTTATTCTAGAAAATGACCTCCAGCATTGGAAAATTAGGAATATCTTTTCTAAACATGGTTGGTATGAAGGTCGAAAATTTAACCTTGAAAGTTTTGATTATAGCGATACGGAGGCGCAAAGAATTGCGGTTATAATTTTAGAAGAATTTGGAGGGTTAGAAATAGAACCTGAATCAGATTCAAAATATGATTTTAGGGATGTCATCTTCTTCAAAGCCCCATATGTTGAAATTAGTAAGAAACTTGGTCATTTAGCTTACTTTGCTTCGACTCAAAGGTCTTATGCTCATGTTTGTGTCGACAATAAGGGTGTTTATTATATCTATTACGAGATGACACATGAATTACATTTATTAGGTACAGAATTCGATGATTCTATAGCCGCAATATTATTTAACTTAGAATCTGGCAAACTAGTGGAAATAGTAGAGAATCATGAATTTGTAAGAAAATCTTGGTTGCATTGGGTGTGGAATAAGATTGGTAAATTTATAGTACTCAATAATAAAGATTAGGAAGAAGAATAACGAGGCACAACAAGCGTTATATTCCAGTTGACTGTGATGAGCAAATTGAAAATATTGCAGTTTCTTCTAAATTCGTAACAGCAGAAAGTGAAGTAATTCCTAACGCCGCCCGAAAATATATCGCCGCCGTTAGGCACAAGCAAAGATGACTCAACGAAATCAACATATTGAAAATTTAAAAAAGTCAGATAACTGGATTGATTATTTGAAAGCAAATTCTGGACTTCCTGGGAAAAGAGCAAATCTTGAATTATTAAAGATTGTTACTGATTTAGGAGATGAGGATTTTTTTATGACATGTATTGAGTATGATGAGAATATTGCCCCAACTAATACTCAAGGTGAATTTATTGCAATGTGCGGTGTGACCGGATTAGGAAAATTAGTTAACACTGGAAAACTTGACAATTTTCATTTATTGAGAGAATTTGCAAGTGATAGAAGGTGGAGAGTGCGTGAAGGTGTCGCTTTTGGATTACAAATAATTGGACAAAAAGACTTTGAGAATTTATTTCGGGGAATTGAAGAATGGTTATATGGGAATGATTATGAGAAACGAGCTGTTGTAGCTGGATTGTGTGAGCCAAAGTTATTGAAAGACAGAAATAATGCCAGAAAAGTTCTTGAAGTACTAAAAGAAATTATCGAATCAATTAAGGTTATTACTGATAGAAAAAGCGAATCATTTAGAGTGCTTAAAAAAGGTTTAGGATATGGACTAAGTGTCGCAATTGTTGGCTACCCAGAATTTGGCAAAAGTGTTTTTGAGAAACTGATTGATATAGCAGATAAGGATATTACTTGGATTTTAAATGAAAATTTGAAAAAGAATAGATTAGAAAAAATGGATAAGAACTGGACAAACAAAATGAAGAGTGCCAGTGCCTAATCGAGTAGCCAGCCACTAGGCAAAAAGCCTAGTGGAGAAGCTCTCACAGCACCTAGCATACGGGTCTCGTACTAGGCGGTTCTCTACACCATGGGGAATAAGGAATTCGATTTATAAAAAAGATTACTGGACATTTGTT
>JBNKRV010000143.1:0-13319 GCA_050296935.1 Marinilabiliaceae bacterium
CTTCGTTAAATTTATCGAGCTAGCGAGCTAGCCCTGCAAAATTTGCCTTGTATATCAGCCTTTTATGTCAATCTGAAACAACGTTCTATCGAATTCCTTATAAATAAATGTTTAGAGGTAAATTCTAAAATTTTAATCGAACTCAGGTTTCTATGTTGTTCCCTCAATTAATTTTAAATACCTCAATCTTACCCGGAGTGTAAGAATAAATTCTCTTTTCTGGTATATTTTATTGATTTCTGTTGTCCGGCTTCAGAAACGCAAGAAACAATATACATGTTAAAGCGTTTATAAATTGCATTAGATATGAAACTATTTAGTGCCTGTCCATAAAGTCGGGTGTTTGGGCTATAAAGTTAAAATACAAGGCGTGTGAAAAAGTAAAACCGCAGTATACCAGCGTATATGAGGATTTGAAATTTGAGCAACAACGCAGAAGTTGGACTTTATAGACGAACACTATTTAGACACAAAACAAAAGACTTAGGCTTAAATACGTATTGGATTGATAAATAGATGTATAGTAAAAACTAATGTTTGACTTAAGATTATTAAGAAACATTTACAATTGACCTGATGTATATATATAATCCCCATATAGTTGCATTTGTAAACAAACAATTGCCTTTCAAACAACAATTAATACAGTTTAACACGTTTTTAACCCAGACTAAACTAGATACTATTACATTTGGAGTCGCATTTCGTATTTTCACGGAAAATCAATTCGCAACTCCTTACACAAATTGATGAGATCACCACATGACAAAGAGCGAAAAAAAAGATAGACATAAAAAAGATAAACCCAACATATTCGGATTGCTAAAACCCTATAAGGGGATGGTATTTCTATTGGTTATACTTACTCTGGCAGGCAATGGTGTCAACCTGATAATTCCTCAGATTATTTCGCATGCCATTGACTCTTTTACAGGAGGAAATTATGTATTTAAAACTATTTTGATCCGGTTTCTGGTCGCCAGTACAGTAATTTTTATATTTAGTTATCTGCAACACATCGTACAGACTTTTGCTTCGGAGCGCGTCGCTTTTGATTTACGCAAACAGTTATCGGATAAAATATCGCGCCAGAGTTATGCCTTTATACAACAATCAGATCCATCTAAGCTATTAACCAACCTTACTTCTGATATGGATTCTACAAAGATGTTTGTATCCATGGCAATAACAAACATTATATCATCTCTTTTTATCATTATTGGCACATGCATTATTTTATTTACTATTAATGCACAGCTCGCACTTCCGGTGGTTTGTATGATTCCGGTTATTGGAATCAGTTTTTATCTGGTTCTGAAAAAAGTAAGGGTACTGTTTAAAAGATCACGTGAAGTAATCGACTGGCTCAACCGAGTAATCAATGAAAGCATTTTAGGCTCAGCTATTATTCGTGTTATCAACTCACAACAATACGAATACAATAAGTTTATGCAGGCCAATACCGAAGCCAGAAATTTAGGCATATCCATCCTGACATTATTTGCCACTCTTATACCGATTATTACATTTGTTGCCAATCTGGCTACCCTAACCGTTTTGGCATCAGGAGGACGTTTGGTTATCGACGGAGATCTGTCGTTAGGAGAATTTACGGCCTTCAACAGCTATATTACCATACTTATTTTCCCCATTATAATGATTGGGTTTATGAGCAATATTATTGCTCAGGCCTCTGCTTCCTATGCCCGTATTGATGATGTACTTAAGGCCCCTGAAACTGCAGACAAAGGAACTCATACAAATCCAGTTTCCGGAAATATTGAGATGAAGGATGTTTCTGTTATTTATGATGAAAAACCCGCTCTTAAATCGATTTCGTTATCCATTGAAAAAGGATCGAAAACGGCTATAATAGGTCCAACTGCCGCTGGGAAAAGTCAATTACTATACCTGCTTACAGGATTAATAAAACCTAATTCAGGACAAGTTTTGTTTGATGGTATTCCTATTGAAGATTATCAAAAAGAGATGTTTCATACTCAAATCGGATTTGTATTTCAGGATAGCGTTTTATTCAATATGAACCTGCGCGAAAACATAGCATTTAGTAATACAGTAACAGATGAATCTCTTGAAAAGGCTCTTCATACAGCAGAGTTAACGGATTATATTAAATCATTGCCAAACAAACTGGATACCATGGTTTCGGAACGAGGCACCAGCCTTTCCGGAGGACAAAAGCAGCGCATTATGCTGGCAAGAGCTCTTGCACTAAACCCTAAGGTTTTGATTTTAGATGATTTTACCGCACGAGTTGATCGACAAACGGAGCAACGCATATTAAATAATATATCCATAAATTACCCTGATTTAACATTGATTTCCATTACGCAAAAGATTGCACCAGTAAAGCATTTCGAGCAAATTATTTTATTAATGGAAGGTGAGTTGGTTGCCAAAGGTACACATCAGCAACTTATTAAAAACTGCCCTGAATACATTCAAATATATAATTCTCAATTCAGCACGAGTCATTATGAATTATAACTTAAACACAGAGACCACAGAAACTCAACAAAAGAAAACGACCTTCCGATCGTTAAGGACACTCATTTGGCATATGGTTGAGGAGAAAAAAATATTGCTAACAGCATTCATTGCAATGCTTATTGCTGCTGTTTTCAGTTTGCTGGGTCCCATCATTATCGGACATACTATCGATAATTATGTGCAAACCAAGCAATACCATGGAGTTCTTATTTTTAGCGGTATTCTTTTAGGCATGTATTTAATCTCTATGGTGGCCGGATATATACAAACCAAGTTGATGGGCACTGTGGGTCAACAGATGTTATACACGCTTCGGAATGCTGTTTTCAATAAGCTACAATCTCTCCCTCTGGATTTTTTCAACCAGAATAAATCAGGAGATTTAATTTCCCGAATCAATAACGATACAGATAAAATTAATCAGTTTTTTTCTCAGTCGCTGATGCAATTTGTGCGTTCTATACTAATTATGACTGGAGCTGCTGTTTTTCTTTTATCAATCCACTTACCACTGGGTGCAGCCGCCTTATCTCCTGCCCTTCTGATATGGATTTTCACTCGTTTACTAGCTTCATGGATAAAAGAAAGAAATGCAAAAAGTCATGCTAGTGTTGGCAATCTCAGTTCTGAGGTTCAGGAAAGCTTATCGAATTTTAAAGTGGTTGTAGCTTTTAATCGACGTGATTACTTTAGGAAACGATTTGCCAAGGCTAATCAGGATAATTACCAAAGTGCTTTAAAAGCCGGAATTGCCAATAATCTGTTTATGCCGGTTTATACTTTCTTTTCAAATATAGGTCAGATGGTTGTGATCATTTTTGGAATTTACCTCATCGCTAACCATCAGTTCACGATAGGACTATTAATCAGTTTTACTGCATACGTCACCAATTTCTACAATCCTCTTCGTCAACTGGCTTCATTATGGGCTAATTTTCAGGTGGCACTAACAGCATGGGATCGCATCCATAAAATTATTAATATGGAAAGTAATTTACCCATTATTGAAGCTGCTGCAGATGAACACAATTTATCGATTATGTCGTTTCAAAATGTGGGTTTTTCATACCCGGATGGCACCAAGGTATTACACGATATTAATTTTGAGCTAGAGAAAGGAAAAACATATGCATTTGTAGGACCTACAGGTGGAGGAAAAACCACCACCGCATCGTTAATTGCACGTTTATATGATCCCACACAAGGGATGGTATTGTTAAATGGAAAAGACATCCGGAGTTATGACCCAAAGGATAAAGCTGAAAAAATTGGCTTCATCCTGCAGGAACCTTATTTATTTAGTGGCACCATCAGAGATAATATACTGTATGGAAACGAAGCCTATCAGAACCTGAAGAATGAAGAACTCACTGAACTATTGAAACAAACCGGTTTAGAGAACTTGCTGACACATTTTGACAAAGGATTGGATACGCAGATAACCAGCATTGGCGATGGAATCAGTCTGGGTCAAAAACAATTATTGGCTTTTATACGTGCAGTACTTCGAAAACCTGATCTTCTTATTTTAGATGAGGCCACTGCCAACATTGATACTGTAACTGAAAAATTACTGGATAAAATTCTGGAAAATCTACCAGCTACAACAACCAAAGTAATTATTGCACACCGGCTAAATACCATTGCCAATGCCGATGAAATATTTTTTATCAATAACGGCAAATTTACTCAGGCCGGCTCTCTTAATGAAGCCGTTAAAATGCTTATGGAAAATAAAAACGCCAGTTAGCGTATAATTTTTCCACAATTAAAAACTATTCAACCGGTTCACACACGGTTTCAATTAAGTTTCGCTCATTAAGGTACCTGGTGTAATCACCTGTAAATTCAATGCGTGTTTCTATTGCATTTGGTAAACTACCGTTTAAACCAATGATTAACTCACAAACTTCTCTGACACCACTATCTCCTCCCGTATGACCAGTTCTGTAGTCACAACTTTTAGTATCAACTAAGTATTGATTAAATAAAGGGTTGGCATTTCTGTTAATCTGAAAACTAGCTCCACATGATCTTGCCAATTCAACATCCAGAATGTCATCAAAAACAAAAGCAATTTCTTCAGGTTTCAAATTATTCTCTTTACATATGCGTTCTAAAGCTTTAACCTTAAATTTACATCTAAAGAAAGCAGCATTCATATGTTCGCGTGTTGCTAAAAACTGAGCGCTTTTATTTTCCTCACCGGTTACAATAAAAGTATAAGGTAAGAGTCCATTGCGAAGCCAATAATCAAGCTTGAGCATATTAACACCCATGGCATCCGGTTCGGCAAAGTTACTTCCTTCATTACCTATTTTTGCTCCATTATTAAAAACTCCGTCCCAATCAAATATGTAAGCCTTAATTTTTGAAAGCTTAACTTTCAGTTCTGTTTCTGGAGTGATGAAGACTCCTCCGATATTTTCAAATTGTTCTTTAACTGTCATCTACCTGTTTTGAATGATTTCATTCGCCTTTTTCAAATCTTCCGGAGTATCAATACACATGGTTTCATCTAAATCAGTAACAACACACGTTACCGGATAACCATTTTCAATCCATCGTAATTGCTCCAATGATTCTGCAATTTCAAGAGATGATTGTTTAAGTTTCACGATTTGCATTAAAGTATCAATACGATAAGCATAAATTCCTAAATGACGATAGAAGGTATGGTGCTGCATCCATTCCGATTGTTCCACATTCCGAATAAATGGAATGGGAGATCGGCTAAAATAAACACCTTCTCCTTTGCTGTTTAGAACTACTTTTACTTCACTTTTACTTAGCACCTGATCCAAACCACCAGCTTTTTGTATGAGTGTGGCAATTTGGGTATCCGGATTTTCAAAGCTGGCTTTAATATCATCCAATTGAGCCGATTCAAAAAACGGTTCATCTCCCTGTATATTAATCACAACATCTGAATGAAGTCCGTACTTAGCCTCAATTTTTTCCGCAGCTTCAGCACATCTGTCTGTACCACTTGTGTGATCTTCACTTGTCATCACTGCTTTTCCACCAAAATCTTCAACGGCTTTCACAATCCTTTCATCATCAGTAGCTACAAAAACATGCTCAAGTCCCTTTTTGCAATTTTCGTAAACCCATTGCACCATAGGTTTGTCTCCAATCATGGCTAATGGCTTACCGGGCAGGCGGCTTGAGCTATATCTACTGGGTATTATTCCAACAATATTCATTGTATTAGACTTTTAGTATCAAGTATCAGGATTCAGATATTGTCTTTCATAAAAGAAAATATGGCATCCTGATACTTGTGTCTTATATTACATTCTTTTGAAAATCTCTTTTATCTCTTCTTTTGTAATGTGGTTCTTCCAGTCAGGACCAAAAGCGTTATTCCACATATGTTCTAAAGCCCAGCTAACCTCCACCATATGGTCAAATTGTGCTTCGGTGCAATTTGCGGTTATGTTGGATGGGATTTCAACCCCTTGTAATCCTTGCATTTCTTTGAATAACTTATAACCTTCCGGATAATATTTTTCAAGCTGATTGAATACAATGCAGTTTCCAACTCCGTGGTGTGTACCTAAAACAACCGCTAATCCATAGGATAAAGCATGACAAACACCTACCTGAGCGTAAGTAATACTGTTACCCCCCATAATTGAGGCTACCATCATTTGCTCATCAGCTTCCAGTCGATCTTGTATCTTATTGGTAAAAACTTCCACACAAAGCTCATTTGATTTTTCGGCAAAGGCTCTTCCCATAGAAGTAATCCAGGTTCCCGTTAACGATTCTACATTATGGATATAGCAATCCATTCCAGTAAAGAATCGATCCTCATCTGGTACTGTAGCCAATAGTTCAGGGTCAAAAACAACTTCGTTTGGAATAGTGAAATCACATTTGATACCTAATTTTTTTTCAGGTCCGCTCAGGACTGCTGTCATGGAAACTTCTGCTCCGGTACCAGAAACAGTAGGAATACAAATGGTGTAAATACCTTCGTTCTTGATTAAATCAAGACCCTGGTAATCTTTTGAATCCCCTTCATTAGTCACCATTAGTCCTGTTGCTTTGGCATAGTCCATGGTTGTTCCTCCACCCATGCCCACAATGACAGCAGGTAAAGAATTCTGATGAGATAAAATCTGATCGCGATATTGATTAACCAGAGTTGTTTTGGGTTCGTTGACTGGATCTATTATAATAATCAGGTCTTTGTCTGTAGAAGGAATTCGTTTTAAGATATCTTCTTTATCTTCAAAGAACTTATCAACCATAAAAACTGCCCAGTCATTGGTTTCATTTTTTCTTCGATCTACTAATTCACCCAAATGATTAAAACTTCCTTTACCAAAAGCATAATGTCCGGGATTTACAAAACTTCTGAAATCGTATAGCATAGTGATTTGTTATTAATATTTAAGCTCATAGCAGAATCCTTTATCAGCTATGAAATAAAAAGAAACCACGAATAGAGCCGCTTTGTTTCAACTGTAGGCTACCATTCGTGGCTTATATTATTATCCTAATACCTTATCAAAGGCCTCGCATGTTGCTTTTAACTCTTCCGGGGTACTGTTAATTTTCAAATTAATTGAAACTAAACGTCCAATGATATCATATGATTTAGGAAGATCAAGATTATTGTAATCCTGAGGTCTTTCTGCAAATTGCATACCTACCGGTCCGGCAACTTTAAATTCTTTCAAATGCTCCCAGTTCTTAATAAAGTGGTAGTTATTATTATACCAGTAAGCAACACCTCCAACACCTTCATTGGCTAATTCTGCACATTTTTCTTCAGCTTCCTTTTGAGTTGGCAAAAAGAAATTTAACACTGTTGCAGAATCTCCATTTTCATCAGGAAGAGGACGAAATGTTACCTGAGGAAATTTTTTCAGGTAATCTTTAAGTACCTTTTTATTAGCACGAAGCTTTTCAACAATATAATCTATTTTACGGAACTGAGCCAACCCAACAGCAGCATGAAGCTCACTGATTCGATAATTGGTACCTAATATAGGATGTTCTTCTGCCCCCCTGTTGTTTCCAATATGACTATGTCCGTGATCACTCCAGGTATGCGCAGTTGTATAAACAGCTTCATCATTTGTAATGACAGCACCGCCTTCTCCGGCTGTTATTAGCTTAAAGAAATCAAAAGAATAGCAAGCCACTTTACCGAAAGTACCCAGCATCTTTCCTTTGAAAGAACCTCCCAAAGCCTGAGCTGTATCTTCAATAAGGATGATATTATGCTTTTCACAAACTTCTGCAATCTCATCGATTTGAGCCATGGCGCCTACCATATGAACAAGCATTACTGCTTTAGTTTTAGGTGTTATTGCTGCTTCAATGGATTGAGCTGTTAAACAAAGAGTTTCATCAATCTCGGCAAAAACAGGTACAGCACCACAGTTGATAACGGCTTCTACAGGAGCAATAAAAGTAAATGGAGGAACAATAACTTCGTCTCCGGCACCCACGCCAACAGAGGCCAATGAAACAGCATCAGCTGCTGTTCCGCTTGTTACCATGTGACAATGTTTTACTCCATGATACTCAGCAAATTCTTTTTCAAATTGCTTTGCTTTCCATATGCCTTTTCTTTCAGCATCATGATTATATCTGAATAGAATCCCTGTTTCAAGGACTTCCATTACTTGTTCTTTTTCTTCTTTACCAAATAATTCTGTACCCGGCATAATTTTACTTTTAGACTATTAGACAAACGATTACAGACAACAGATTTTTACTCTATGTCTATAAACATAGCAGGGGCGATTTATAAAAATCACCCCTTTATATAATAAAACAGTTATCCACTTAAGGGATATAGCAGATGCTTGAAACCTGATTATAAAATCTCAAGCTTCACCAGGTCCTGTACATCGAGCATTCCAACAGGCTTACCATTACTTACTGCGATGATGTTGTCAATTTGTTTTTCTTTGAATACACCAACTGCTGTATGTAATTTATCCTCGATATCAACAGAAATTGGCATGTTCATCTCAAAATCACCCATTTTCATAGTTAATATCTTCGACCCATCAATATTCATATGACGACGTAAATCCCCGTCAGTAAAAATACCTTTTAGGTTACCTTCGGCATCAACAACTGAAACTGCACCAGTTCCGTATTTTGTCATTTCAACAGTAGCATCAGTAACTAATGCATCCTCGCCAATTGTAGGGTTTTTGCGACCAATTACCTCACCCACTTTTAATGTCATTTGACGGGTATGATTTACGAATTCCTGAGTTCCAATCTCTGTAAAGTTATTGTTATTCAGGTTTTTCATTATTTTCCAGGGGATGGTAATATTTTGTGCGCCTAATTCAATGGCGTTTTTAATATGCTCAGGATAACGAACAGACGAGAACATGATTTTTGTGTTGTAGTTATATTTATCAACTAACTTAACACAATCATCCACTAATTTCAATGCATCATAACCCTGATCCTGCATACGTCCAACCAATACACAAACGTAAGTTGCTCCAGCTGCCATTGCCATATATGCTTGCTGAATGTTATACACCAGGTGAATATTAACCATCATGTCTTCATCGCGAAGCATTTTACAAGCCTTTGCTGCAATCAATGAAGCTGGTATCTTAAAAACGGTTTTCTTCTTATCTAAACCTAAACTTAATAATCTTTTAGCTTCAGCCACAATTTCTTCAGCTGTATCTCCCAGTGCCTCAATCATTAATACAGGCACCATTTTAGATAATTTAACGATAGCTCCGTCAATATCAGTTATGCCGTGTCTGTGCATAAAAGTAGGTGTAGTGGTTAAACCATCAATAAAACCTAATTTAAATGCTTCTTCAATTTCGTTAATGTCAGCAGAATCAAGATATAATTCCATGGTAAAATATTTGTTTTTGGTGATATTAAATTTTTGTTCTTATTTGCTTTTCAATGTTGTGGATTTCAATTAAAGGTTTCAAAAACTCTTCAAGTTCATCCAATGGATACTGACTGGCAGCATCACATAGTGCTTCGCATGGTACAGGGTGTGATTCAATAAATATACCATCAATACCTGCTGCTACTCCTGCACGGGCAATTGGTCCCAGATATTGTCTAGTTCCTCCATTAGGATCGGAACTAGGAATGCCATATCTTCTGATACAGTGAGTAATGTCAAATACTACCGGATATCCGGTTTGTTGTAACTCATAAAAGCTTCTTGGGTCAACAATTAAATCATTATATCCAAAAGTATATCCACGCTCAGTCACCATAATATTGTGGTTTCCAAAAGCTTCAACTTTCTGAACCGGCTTAATCATGTTTTCCGGTGCTAAAAACTGACCATGCTTAATATTTATTGCTTTTTGTGTTTTAGCAGCTTCTGAAACTAATGAGGACTGCATACATAAATAGGCAGGTATCTGAATAATATCCAACACCTCTGCTGCAGCTTTCACTTCGGATGCCTGATGTACATCAGAAATAACCGGCACATCAAATGCATTTTTAATTTTCTCAAGCATCTTTAATCCTTCTTCTAAACCAGGTCCATGATAAAAGTCCAGAGAACTTCTATTGTCCTTGATATAAGAAGATTTAAAAATAAATGGAAGATTAAGGTTTTCGGCTATCTGCTTTAATTTCTCAGCAGTCTTCATCATTATGGATTCATCTTCTACTACACAAGGGCCTGCGATTATAAAAAGATTGTCCTTGCCAAACTCTTGTTGGCCTACTTTGATATTCTTCATGCGTTGTATTTGCCTTATTATTCTCGACGAAATTAATGAGGATAATTGAATTAAACACAATGATTTGTCATGTATTTTCTAATCCTCTCTATTTAAAAACGGAGCTTATCTGATTGTTTTCTGATAGAACAAATCAAAGCTTCAGATGTATTGACAATTCAATTCTAAATAACACGTATGCTATCCATTTTTAAATGCGGGCTAAAAATAGTAAAATGTTAGCACTTTATTTGTAAATAACACTAATATCTCGAAAAAAGAGGACTGAATTGACCATTTTTAAACCTCAGATAATAAGTGATTCAAATAATATTTTTTGCATTTCTGTTTTAATTTGAGAGTAAAGCAAAAGTAAATAAGTAAAACTATTTCTGAACTGATCCATGTATTTTAAAGCTATATGTCTTTATTTTATTCTCTACCTTTACACCACAATCATAGAAATATAAAGCACCTTGAAATTCAATCCATATAAAATAGATTTACCTGTTACCGAAATTATTGATGAGGTTAAGGAAGTACTGAGTATTGACAACACTCTAATTGTGAATGCGCCTGCCGGAGCAGGGAAAAGCACATTGTTACCTTTAGCATTGCTGGATGAAAAATGGCTGGGACAGCAAAAAATAATTATGCTTGAACCCCGAAGGTTAGCTGCTAAAACTATTGCATTGAGGATGGCGCAGTTACTGGATGAAAAAGTTGGGGAATCTGTTGGTTATCGCATCCGTTTTGACAATTGCGTATCTACCAGAACAAAAATAGAAGTAGTTACTGAGGGGATTTTAACCCGTATGTTGCAATCTGATAACGCATTGGAAAATGTGGGTCTGGTCATTTTTGATGAGTTTCACGAGCGTAGTCTGTTTGCCGATGTTGCTTTAGCTTTAGCTCGGGAATCTCAACAAGTACTACGACCTGACTTAAAGCTCATGATCATGTCTGCAACGCTTGATCTGCCAAAGCTATCCGGTCTTTTAAAATCCGGGGTTGTAAAAAGTGAAGGTCGACAATATCCTGTGGAGATTAAATATCAGGGTGAAACAGATATGATGCTGTTACCTGAATTAAGTTCTCGTTTAGTAAAAAAAGCCATTAAAGAAGAAGATGGAGATATATTGGTCTTTCTTCCGGGAGAAGCGGAGATAAAAAAATGCGAATCCATTTTAAAAAGAAGTCTTAATAATATTGCGATTCATCCTCTTTATGGTCAGTTACCTCCAGCAAAACAAATGGCTGCTATTCTTCCAAACAGAGAAGGAAAAAGAAAAGTAGTTTTAGCAACCTCAATAGCAGAAACGAGCTTGACTATAGAAGGAATAAAAGTGGTTATTGATTGTGGATTTGCACGTACCATGAGGTTTGATCCGAGATCAGCCTTATCCAGGTTAGAAACAGTAGAAATAACCAAAGATGCGGCTGACCAGAGGGCTGGACGTGCAGGAAGACTAAGTGCTGGTGTATGTTACCGGATGTGGACAAAAGCAACTCATCTTCGTCTTAATGACCATCGGACACCAGAGATTCTTGATTCCGATCTGGCCTCATTAGTGCTGGATCTGGCGGTTTGGGGTATATCAAAACCAAGCGATCTGATCTGGCTAACACCGCCTCCCAAAGGGGCTGTAAGTCAGGCCTCATCTTTATTGCATCAGCTTGAGGCTCTTGAAAACGGTAAGATTACCGACCATGGTAAACAATTAAATAAATTACCTTGCCATCCCAGAATTGCTCATATGTTAGTAATGGCTGAAGAAGAAGGCCTGTCTGAGTTAGCTACTGATGTGGCAGCTATTCTGGAAGAAAGAGATCCTTTAGGAAAAGAAGCTGGTATTGATATTAACCTCCGGATTGAAGCGTTACGCAAAAGCCGAAAAGGAATTCTGAGTAATAAAATATTGAACAGAATTGAAAAAGTGGCTGCTCAATATCGCAAGATGCTGAATATTGAAATGGACAATAACTCTGTGGATCCTTTTGAAACAGGATTACTTTTAGTTCATGCCTATCCCGAAAGAATTGCACATTCTAAACCTGGAAATAATGCACAATTTAAAATGGCTAATGGTGCTATTGTAGCAGCCGGACATAAAGATGAATTGGCTCATGAGGCCTGGCTTGCTGTAGCGCATGTTAACATGCGGGATTCAATGGGCAAAATATTTTTAGCATCCCCCTTAAATCCAAGGGATCTGGCACCAATGGTGAAGGAAAAGGAGCTGGTTGAGTGGGATACAAAAAAAGGAGGTTTTACAGCCGTTAGCAATTTATGTGTGGGGCATATAATCTTACAATCAAAACCCTTACAAAAATACAGCGAACAGCAAAAAACAGAAGCCATATCTCAAGCTGTAGCAAAAGAAGGGGAATGTTTGCTTAATTGGAGTGACGAAGTAAAACAATGGCAAAACAGAGTATTAAGTCTTAGAATATGGAATGAGGGCGAGGAATGGCCCGATGTGAGTATTGCTTCCTTATTAGAGGAAAATAAAGATTGGTTATCTCCATACCTGACGCATGTAAAAAAGCCTGACGATTTAAAGAGAATAAATTTAAAGGATGTATTACAGCATCATTTAAGCTATGAAAAGCAACAATTATTAGAAACACTGGCTCCAGAGAAAATTGAGGTACCCACCGGTTCTAAAATAAAAATTCAATATCATTCCAATGGAGAAACTCCGGTATTACCTGTTCGGTTACAAGAAGTTTTCGGATGGCAGAATACCCCTGCCATTAATCAAGGTAGAACAAACCTTTTAATGCACCTGCTGTCTCCGGGATTTAAACCTGTTCAAATTACTTCCGATTTAAAAAGTTTTTGGAGCAATGCTTATTTTGAGGTTAGAAAAGAACTTAAAGCAAGGTATCCAAAACACCACTGGCCCGAAAATCCTTTAGAGGCAAAACCAAATAGAAAGTAGGTAAAACTTTTTTAATACATAGATATTAACCTGAGTTCGATATAAAATTAATGGCTCAAATCGCTTATAAATATTGAGTTTTAAGGAATGTTTGCGAAAGCATAGCGGGCTATGGTAAGCAAATATGACGCAGAAAATCGGTATTTATAAGTGACATTCATAG
>JBNKRV010000144.1:0-1589 GCA_050296935.1 Marinilabiliaceae bacterium
TTTGAATAATTTTCAGGAAGAAGATCGCTGTTTAGTTCCTGATTATTGCTGCGTTCAGCATAATCAAAGTAAACTTTGCTTCTACATTCACTTATCGCAATAATTATAAGCGGAAACTCTCATGCTTTGCATAAAAAACTGATCTACGTCGTTAAATTTATCGAGCTAGCGAGCTAGCCCTGCAAAATTTGCCTTGTATATCAGCCTTTTATGTCAATCTGAAACTACGTTCTATCGAATTCCTTATAAATAAATGTTTAGAGGTAAATTCTAAAATTTTAATCGAACTCAGGTTAATACGTAAAGAATTTCTATTTACTTCTTATCCTTTTTCTGAAAAACTCTTACATAGTCTACTATGTATTTTTTTGGAAATTCAGTGCCCGAAGGGTCACCTCCATTCGAACCTAATGCCAGATTCAATAATATATATTGTGGTTGATGAAAAGGATTTGTACCATCAGCATTCAGAGTTTTAGATAAATCAACAGCATTAATCAATTCATCATCTAAATACAAATTAATATAATCTTGCGTCCAATCCATTTTCCAGATATGAAATTTCTGAGGCCATTGGGGATCCTTATCAAGGAAATAGGCTATAGGAATTTTTTCCGAATCCCAAACCGCTTGCATCTTTTCATTAGCCCAGGCTGCATTAGCCAGGATATATGCTTCTCCATCAATCCGATAATATTCCAGTTGATCCACTTCTCCATTCGACGGCCACCTGTTTTTTACACCTAAAGTCCATATGGCAGGCCACATACCCATACTTGTATCTATTTTTGCTTTAACCTCCATAATTCCATATTGAAACTCAAACTTATTTCTGGTAATTATACATGAGGAAGTATATTGAGCATATGCTCTGTTTTTTTTCCAGTTATTAATGTTCTTGTCCCATTCTGTGTTTTTCACCTTTTCACGTCTCCCTTCTATAACCAATACGCCGTTAGCAATAGTTGCATTATCCGACTGATACCATTGCAATTCCTGATTCCGTACAAACCCATGCTCATATGACCAATATTTGTCATTTGGTTTACCTTCTGTATTAAACTCATCTGACCAAACTAATTCATAACCCTCAGGACTTTTAATATCAATTTCATTTGTTCTATTTTGTCCTTCAAGGGCAACAAGTAAAAGAATATTTAACAGGATTAAATGATAAAGTACAATAGATGTTTTTTTCATCATATTTAATTTCAAAAGATTATTCTAAAGCTTCAATTTGCAGATACTTTAGAATAAAATATATCATAAAATCGACAATCACTATCAACAAAAAAGCTACTTCGTAATTAAACAAAGTAGCTTTTAAACCAACAATATGCAATAGAATTTCTATTGCACATTGCTAACCTAACCTAACCTAACCTAACCTAACCTGAATTCGATTAAAATAAATAATCAGCAATAAATATCACTATGAGATTGGCGATATATTAACCTGAGTTCGATATAAAATTAATGGCTCAAATCGCTTATAAATATTGAGTTTTAAGGAATGTTTGCGAAAGCATAGCGGGCTATGGTAAGCAAATATGACGCAGAAAATCGGTATTTATAAGTGACATTCATAG
>JBNKRV010000145.1:0-2350 GCA_050296935.1 Marinilabiliaceae bacterium
ACTCCGTTCTATATTTATCCTTCGCTTAACGAGGGGGTGGACATTTCATCTATTAGATCTTTAGCTTTAGTTATGTGATTCCCTGCATGAATTAAAAAACCTATAATAATTTTTTCAGCTTCCTTGAATGGAATGTTATCAATATTGTTATAAAGATTTGCCATTTTTTGCAAATCTTCATTCCAGTCTGCCATGTTAAAAATAAAACTATCTATATCTTCATTGGTGAAATCTTTTTTCAAGCAATTTTCCTTATATACCCGACTTAGTACATTACGTAATATTTCTAATTTTGTTTCCATTTTTTAGTCTAATAATGATTTCCAAATATTAATTTGATCAAATATTTTTTGAGAAGTTTGTTTTCCTGTGTGAGGAGCCAAGCTTTCTATTTGACCTATCCATCCACATATCTCACCTTTCCAGTGATTCAGATCTCTCGAAGCTGGAGAAATGGCTATTATCATTATTTCAATAGTTCCAATTATATATTTTATGAAATATTTCATATCGTATAATTAAAAGGCATTTATTAAACAACCAAGTGTTTATATCTGTCGGCAATCTGCTCGATTCCCTTTTTATGTGATTTAACAATATCAGATAATTTAGTTCCACACCAAGGACAATATTTAATTGCCCTTTGAGAAATGATAACATTAGAATCGCTTTCTTCTTTATAATCCAGACTTCTGAATTGAAGAAGAAAATAATAGGAGTTTTCTATATCTACTTTACAAGGTATAATAGAAAAGCCCTTACGACCAGCTTCCATAATGTTTTCTGTAAAAAAATCACAACAAAATTGATTTTCCATAATTTTAAGGTTTAACTATACGCTTGCCATCTAGTTTACACCTAAATTAATAAACTTGCAACAACAAGTCTTTCAAAAATTGATTTAAAGTATCTTCTATTGAGCTTATACACAAATTCATCTAAGTAATTTTGCAAGTATTCCCTCTTTATTTTGTGATAAACTCCTAAAAAGTTTCGTTTGGCATTTGCAATGGCAATATGCACCCACTTTAGTGTACCTTTTGTCGTTTCAGGACTGGATTTCTCCATAACATGGATTTCAACAATATCTTCTATTCCCAGATAAGTATTGCTTTTATCAGAAAACACAACTGAATCTTCATCTATTGATTTCTTAACTTCATCATCAATACTTTCCGAATCTAATGTGTTCAATACTTTCATCTTGAAATAACGACAATGCTTAGAAACCTTTCCTGATTCAAGGTCTTCAAGAATAGTAGACTCTGCCATTACTGCCACGTTTTGCTGGCGTTGGCTACCTTTTCCTCTTTTCAGTTCCGCTTTGACCTTTTCAGGGACTTCAACTTCAAAATAGGCTTCATCAAATTCGACCATGTCCTCTAATGTATATTTATCATCCCTTTTTCCCATAGCTTCCCTGAGTCTATGCATGATAGCCCAAATTGTAGTATACCATTTATGCTCGATCATCCTTTGCATTTCACATGCTGAATACCCCTTCTTTGTATGTGTCATATAAAACATGATACAGAACCATTTTTGAAATGAGAGCCTGGAGTTTTCCATTACCGTACCACTTTTCAAAGTAGTCCTGAAACCACAATTACTGCATTTAAATTGCCAAATGGTCTTTAGCCAATAGTGTTTCTCACAATTACATTTCTTACAAACTACCCCCTCATTGAGGCGAACATCACGAAAATATTCTTTACATTTTTCCTCACTTGAAAACCTTGTTACAAATTCTTGTAGTTTCATATCTTTGTTTTTTCTCAAAAGATAGAAACTCACTACGACAAAACGCGTCGTGGTGTAAACTAGCTAATAAGCGATTTTAACTATGTATTGATTTAACTTTGGAGCAAGACGAGGAGAAAACCTAATTTCTTGATTTAATACACCTGTAACTTTATCCATATCTGTAAAACTTTCCCATGCTCCCTCATATTTCCATTTTAAAAATTCAGTTCTAGGAATTCTAAATTCCCAAACTTGTCCAGATCTTTCTAAAGCTTCAACAGATGCTCTTTCCAGTCCCGTAGATAAAGATCGGGTTGATGAAACAACTCCGTTGTTAAGTAATCCTTTGTGATACACAGACACAAGATCTTCAACTACACTTGTACTCGATTCAGCGGCACTACTCAATGTTTTAGTCCCCAGATTAATCTCAGAAGCCATTCCAAATGTAAAGACCTCTGCAGCACAGGTAAGAAATTGTATACCAGCTTCAAGATAATTTCCGGCATATAATGCATCCATCGTTCGTGCACTTGAACCTAAAGCTGGCCAATTATATATACTATACCATGGCCTGGTTTTAGGTGGATCAATGGGACCATGCTCA
>JBNKRV010000146.1:0-51238 GCA_050296935.1 Marinilabiliaceae bacterium
ATATTCTGTGTATGATAGAGGCTATCGTAAACCAACCAATACGGGTACGGGCATTGGAATCCGCTTTGTACTCAACCAAAAGGAACCAGTAAATGTAAATGCGGTTTTAAAGCAGCTGGGTATTTCTCCCATAACAGAGGAGGAAAAAGAAGCCTTTATGCCAAAAAACTGGCCTTGGGAAAAGGTGGTGTATTAATTCTTAATACAAAGTAATTTGCTGAATTAAAATAAAAAAAGCCGTGTCTCGGTATTCATCTCGACACTTATTTAAAAATGAAAAACACAATCATATTCATCATCTTTTTAGCTTTACTGATGCCCTCATGCAAAGCACAAATTACCCAAGACGAAAAGGAATGGCTTATAAAAAAAACGTTGAATGATTTGGTTTTTGTGGAAGGCGGTTCCTTTATGATGGGCGATGTGGGGTATACCGATAGCACTGGAACCCACCAATATTTCCTAGGCAGAAAAGATGCTTTGCCTGTGCATCAAGTGACCTTAGATAGTTATTCCATGGGCAAATTGGAAGTGACCTACAAGGAGTTTGATTTGTTTTGCAAAGCCACAGGTAAGGAATTGGTGGGAAGTAAATATAGAGGCTCAGAATTTATTCTGCCTCAACTGTCTGCTGTAGATTTAAATTGGCATCAAGCCAAGGCCTATTGTTCTTGGTTAAAGGAAATTACCGGACTCCCATTTGATCTGGCCACTGATGCCCAATGGGAATATGCTGCCCGTAGCAGGGGAAAAGCGGTAAAGTATGCTACAGACAATGGAGAAATTGAGAAAGGAAGAAATTTCAAGGGTAAAGAATATAGGCTTGGATCTTACCCCCCTCCTGGTAGCTACCCTCCTAATCCACTGGGAATGTATGATATGAGTGGTAATAGAGCCGAATGGGTATTGGACGGATGGTATGGTTATACCAAAGAAGCACAAGTTAATCCAACACACAAACAAACAGGCTTAATGGTCATTAGAGGGTTTGAAGGAGTGGGTGTGCTTAATACCGTTTATAACAGGGGCTATCGTAAACCAACCAGTACCGGCGCAGGTATCGGCATTCGTTTTGTACTCAACCAAAAAGAACCAGTAAATGTAAATTCGGTTTTAAAGCAGCTTGGTATTTCTGCCATAACAGAAGAGGAAAAGGAAGCCTTTATGCCAAAAAACTGGCCTTGGGAAAAGGTGCTGTATTAATTCTTAATACAAAGTAATTTGCTGAATTTAGCTCGGCATTATACCGGCGCATTTATAGTTTTAATTGGTGTAATTTTATAAGACATGGGAAACATCCGTAAATAAATATTTATTTTAGGGGATTCTAAAAAAAATAAATGTTAACTGATACCTATAAAATATACCAAACTGCATGACAAAAAATCCGTCATCTTACATTTCAATGCTAGTCTTTAGTATCTTCTTATGTTACCCGACAAAGGCTATTAATACAAAGTACAGTCATGAGAGATATCTAAAAGAATTAGATAATAGTAATGATATTCTGTACCAAAAATATCTGCATACCTATAACCTGTATTTATCTGCTCATCCTGAGGATGTTGAAGTGTTGATTGAGCGATGTAAGTTCATTCAGAATGCGCAATATGATGAATATAATGAAATAAATCCCAATCAGACGTATTTTGATAGTTGCTTTCAGAAATTGGTTGATGATTATCCCATGAATCCTGAAGTATTAATGTTTCAGATGGAAAACACCTGGGGTGATTCTTTGAGAAATATTTATGAAATAGCAGAATCATCAATTCAAAACAATAAGGCGGCATGGAGTGATCTTAATCTAGGGAAGTTATATTATAGTAAAGCTGTTAGTTTATATTACGATAAACGGAATGTAGAAGCATTGGATTATATGGTTAAAGCTTGTATGCATGATGATCAGTACCAAACTTCGATAGAATATGCCAGTATTTTACTTGATTTAAATAAGCACGATGAGGCCTATGGTGTTTTAGCGGATATAGATTATGAGAACGAGGAATTGTGGACTGTAATAAGAAAAGCGGAGTTGTTGCTTCAAATTAAAGAGTATGACGAAGCGCTTGATGCCTACAGTTATGTACAGCAAAAGGATAGCACCTATAATAATAATCAGGAACTGGCAAAAACTATGATGGGTATTGGAAAGTTAGGTAAGGCCAGGGAATATTTGGTTGCCGACACATCGGTTTATTGGGATAAATCGGAAGCTTATCTGAATTTATTTATTCATGATTTAAATTACCATTCAAAAGATACTTGTCTGACAACTTATAATGCGTACCGAACGCTTGCCTTTGCCAACGATCC
The DNA here is from genome assembly GCA_050296935.1 of Marinilabiliaceae bacterium. Classification (GTDB taxonomy): domain Bacteria; phylum Bacteroidota; class Bacteroidia; order Bacteroidales; family Marinilabiliaceae; genus Saccharicrinis. Next base: position 2,317 of record JBNKRV010000146.1, read on the forward strand.
GTTGAGCTTATATCGGTTAAAGATCTTTTTTAAGTACCCCTCATTGTCGTGGGAATGGCGGGATATTGCAGGAATTCTATTGATGCTTTTAATATTGACTTTATTAGTAGCCTTGCCTTTAATATGGCTTTTGCCTGTTTATGTTATAGGCCATAGGTGGAAAATATTTTCACTGGATAAAGGATTTGGATCGGGCTGGGGCCTAAAGCACTTCTGGTGGATCAGTGTTGTTTATCTTTTAGCATCTTTCTTTTCATTGGCAGTTTTGCCCGAATCCATAAAAGCATATTTTGATACTGCCACGGAGTACACTCCTGACAACGAGCAACTGGCCTTAAGTATGCTGGTGTTTATGTTTTTATTTGCCATTGGGGGTTTGATTACTTTATTTAAAAGCGGATTAAAGGTATTTGTAATAGATAAATGGTTTGTTGGCCCGGCAATAGGTATCACGCTGGGAGCATTTTTTGTATTTAAGGTGTTTGTTGGAATATACTTGCAAATTGGGGTGAGGTTTTTTGATATAAACTTGAATGAGATAGCAATGATTCCTCAGGTGTTTTGTGTTTCGAGAACCGAAATATCTGCCTTTTTATGTACCTATGGGGGCGGTATCGTTTTTTTAATCATCTGTTTATTAGTGCCGTTGTATGAAGAGATAATATTTAGAGGGGTGGTACTGGACTCGTGTAGCAAATACATTAATTTTAGGTGGGCAAATATTTTGCAGGCCTCCTTTTTTGCACTGATTCATAATAGTCTGTTTATGTTTCCGGTATTTTTTACCTTTGGTATGATACTGGGTGTGATTAGAAAGAAATCCGGTGGCTTATGGCCGGGTATTTTATTTCATACAGTAAATAATTCAGTAGCATTTTTGGCAATATGGCATAAAATGTAATTTTATGAGAACAATCAGGTCTGGTCAGTAATACATAAAGAACCGTTTGTTGAATAACGATTATTCGAATAGATTATAAAATGGAAGGTTTTAACAGAAAGAAGCATTGGGAGAAGATTTATAATGCCAAATAACTGGAGGAAGTAAGCTACTATCAGCCAACACCAGAAGTTTCATTAAACTTTTTTGAACAATTCAACGTACCTGTTCAGGCTAATGTTATTGACATTGGAGGGGGTGATAGTTTTTTAGTTGATCATTTGTTGGCGGAAGGATACCAGAATATTACCGTGTTGGATATCTCAGAAATAGCCATTGAAAAAGCTAAAAAACGCTCGGAGAATAAAGCCAGTAAGGTGAAGAGGATTGTATCAGATGTAACTTTAAAAACAGAATAGATATCTAATTTTATACCTGTTCTAAAGAAATAAAACGCTGCGACTCAAGGGTTCATTGTTCATTCAGGAACTAATGGAACTAATCCTGATTTTTATTTTAAATTTAACCGATGAAAACAAAAGAAGAAAATTTGGCATATGCTATAAAAATGGTTCAGAGAGGAGATACCTATGTGTCTATTCATAATTATTTAAAAAACAATTGCGAATCAAAAGAAGAAATCAGCACCATTGTAAAAATCATTGATAAGCTTGAAAAAGAAGAGAAAATTAAACCCGCTGTAGAAAAGGTATCAAGTGGTCCAAATTATAACATTATAATGGGTGGCGTTTTCTTAACTTGTGGGATATTCTCTTTTTTCTTTTTATGGAATAAAGGATGGATTTCAACAGTACCATTTATTCTTTGCGGAATAGGTATTGCAGGATTAAGAGGTGTGATAAAATAGATAAATAGCAATAAGTTACTATTCTTTCACCTCCTCAAAATCAACATATTCGCCTAAATCATCTGGTGTATTCTTTTGTGATTTGGATTCTTTTCGGATAGTAACTTTCCCTTCCTGTTTTTTTTGTTGATTAATAAAATCCGATTGTCCTTGCTGATGATTATTCATCTTGTTTATCTGATTAGATATAAACATAGGAAATAACACCTTGCCAATAAATTTGAAAATGTAATAGAAAACAACAAAAAATAATATAAACTTTATAACTCCCATAATGATGATTTTCCTTCTAAGTACAAATATAATGTAAAAATTTTGAAGCTAGTGGTCAATGAAATATCAGGAATTGTGCCAAAAAGGTTTTACGTCAGATTGACATGATTTTTCAACTGGTTTTTTCTATTCTCAGTAGGATAGGAGAGGTGATGTGATTTATGATGAAAAAAGTGAATTCTCCTTACTTTTTTTTCTTCCTGATTTGGATGTTGACGAGTTTCTTAATTCTTCCTCTCTCAATCCCGGGATAGTTTCTAACCTGCCTAATAACCTGAGTTCGACATGAAATTTTGAATTCAGACCGCTTATAAATAGTGAGGTTCAACTGAAAATTATAAAATAATAGCGGGCTATTTTGAATAATTTTCAGGAAGAAGATCACTGCTTATAAGCGGAATCACTTATGCTTTGCATAAAAAACAGATCTACTGCGTTAAATTTTTCGAGCTAGCTCGCTAGCCCTGCAAAATTTGCCTTGTATATCTGCCTTTTATATCAATCTGAATTCGAAAATTTTATGTCGAATTCAGGTTAATACTAAAGCCCGTAAAATAAATAGAAGCAATAATACAGGAATAGAAATTAAGGTGTGACTAAAAATTAAATCCCCCCAAAAACTATCTTCATAAGATTTATGAAACACGAGCCCAATCATTAAAAACTGAATATAACCAATATACATTTTGGCTCTGTCGATATATATTTTCCAACGAATTAGACTCTTTTTTATCAGCTTTAATTTTACCTATGATGATTTTTCTATCATATCAACCCGATTTATGCATTAGGAACATCTATTACGAGCTAAATCGCTGCTAATCAAATTGCAAATTTACTTGTCTCAATTCACCATAGCGGTATCTCATATCAACAAGTTCTTGAATGATTATACTTTTTACTCTTGCAACTGGGGATGAATTTAATCCGACCCCGGTTTTATGGGATCGGATGTGTATGTGATTTTAGTAAGAATTTTTATAAAATGCAGGTTCTAGATGATTTCTTCAGAAATCAGGTTTCCATTATCATATTCTTCTTTTTTCAATAGTATCCCAACTTCGCTCCACAATTGTTGTTCTCCGTGTTTTTTGCCATCTTCGTACTGAGCTTTTGAAGAAATATTTCCATTTTCATAAAACCAGGTCCATTCTCCATACTGTTTATTCTCTTTAAACATACCTGATGTTGAAATTTTTCCTGACTGATAATAAGTTACCTGAAGCCCATCTGGTAAACCTTTATGAAATTTAGTTTGTGAAAATAATTGACTCCCGGTATTGTAATAGGCCCTCCAATCACCTTCTCGTAATCCTGATTTTATGGTTCCTTTTTCATAGATAATATTAGTTCCGGGGTAATAACTGATATACTCCCCATCTCCATCTGTAATGGTTTGTTTTCCTGTTTTATCCCATTTGTTTATGATTTTAGAAAGCTCGCCAACGGTCTCGTATTCTTCATTTAATTGGCCATTTTTGTAAAAATTTTTCCAAATGCCAATCATCACTCCATCTTTTACTTCACCTGATTGCTTTAAAGTTCCATCATCATATGTGCTTTTATAAAATCCATTACCATTTTTAACGATTTGTTTCCCATCAGTATTCCAAACATTTTTGAATAACGCAATTCCCTTTTCATTAACAATCATATCTGAGATTTTCATTCCAGTTGAAGTGAAATACGAACATGCACCTGAAATTTTTCCATCTTCCATATTTGTTATGGAGTTAACCGTACCGTTCTCAAAATAGGTAATCCATTCCCCTTCTTGCTTATTTCTTTCGTAATTTCCTTCTTGAGCAAGGTTGCCATTAGGATACCAATATTTCCAATCTCCATTTAATCGAGAGGATACAAAATTACCAGAATCTTGCTTTGTCCCGTCAGCATAATATTCAATCCAGATTCCCTCTTCTAGTCCATGATTATAATTTCCTTCTTTTATCAAGTTTCCATTTTCATCAAACCACTCCCAGTGTCCTTCGGGAATACCTTTCGTATAGTTGGCGCTGAGCTCTTTTTTACCATTTTCGTAATAATAATTCCATTCACCTTGTTCTTTGTTCTTTTCAATAAATCCTTCTGACATTTTTTTTCCGGATTCATAAAAGTAGGTTTTATCTCCAGTGTATCCTGACAGCACTTTAAAAACAACGAATGAAAGAATCAGTAAACTTCCTACAGCCAATGGCATACGTATTTTTTGATTTGAAGGAACAACATCAGCTCTACCTAACTGAAGAAGGTGAAGGTATTCGGGAGTTATTTTTCTAAACGCGAATCGATAACCCTCGTACGTTGCTATGCCATAAAATACAATATCCATTGGAGAAAATGATTCTATGAATAATGAAATGGTAAGATCTAAATTCAGATAGGATAACACTTCAAAATATCCCATTGATTCTGATTGTGCGATAAATCCAACTTGAGTAAATAAGTTTCCGAGAATACAACCCATCAGGGCTAATGCTCCTCCAAGAATCCCAAATTTTTTATCTATTCCAGCTCCAAAGAATCTCACAGCAAAACCAACTAATATTCCTACTCCAATGGCCATATAACCAATTTGATAATTGATAGATATGGTGATTATGGCCCATATAACAGCACTTGCCATAGTTGCTAAAGATCCTCCAATTACCGCATAGTAAAAATCCTGTTGGGCTTTAAGCCTGGTTATGGTTTCTTCATTTAATTGATTTTTGACTTCATTAGGGGTAATCTCATATTCATCGCGGGGTACTTCAACAACCTTATTATCCTTATTGAAGTCATCACATTTCTCTTCAAAATCGGCAATTTTCTGTGTTAAATTACAGATTAAACCCTGTTTAGTGTCGAGTTTACGGTTTAAGCATTTTTTACAAAATTCAAGGTGTTCTTTTCTTGTCATTTGGTTACTGTTTAAGTTTAAGTATTTACTTCTTTTAGGAAAAAGAAGTGTGAATTTTAATGTTACGGTTTTAATTTATTTTTTGCGAATCTTTTGTATAGTAGTTGTTTTGTATTTATTGTCAGGAGTATGTGTTTGTACTGCTGTCAGCCAAAAAAATATCTTAGGTAATGTTGGTTTTATACCTTTATCAAATCCTTAATCTCAAATTGAAATTTTTTTTCAAAGTCAATTTTTAAGGAATCAAACTCCTCATCTTTTATAAACTTATAACCAGGAACCTTATCGTTGGGTAATGGCTTTTTCCCTTTGTTCTTTTTAAAAAAGGCTTTAATAGTTTTGCAATCTGAACGTTCTATGGCCACCAAACATTCCTGTTTTTGGTTCTCATACATTTCATAGTCGCTTTTAATGGTTCTTAAAACGGGCATCTTTTATATTGTTTATGTGTAAGGTGAAAAAGAAGTATAAAATAACATTTACATTTAAATATCATCACTAATGATTCATGTCGTCAGGTGAAATCTCATAAACCCTTTCTGACTTCATCAAGTTTATCTTCATAATCCATGATCATGTCCTCGTGCATTGATTTCAGTGCCTTTTCTATATTCTTCAATTGACGGTCGTATAAATTCAACATCACTTTACTATGCCCGAAGGAGACACCACAATTTTGCATCTGTTGGCAAAAACACAAAAGCAAATCTACTTCTGTTTCCTTAATTCCGGAGTGTTTAATATGTTTTGTGGTTAATCTTAAAATGCGGCGAATATTCTTTTTGGCATAATGCAGGTTGTCCTTGCGTATATTTTTGAATTCCGAAATGATGTCTTCTTTTATTTCTTCAATATAATTGGTTTCATCATCAGATTCAAATAGTAAATAATGAAGTAGTTCCTTATTGTCTTTTTTGTATTTAGCTAATCTTAAACAATGCTGAATGAGTTCTTCTTTTGGCCGGTTAATCAGTTCCTTTTTTATAGTGTTTATGGTACTTACTTTAATGGGCATAATAGAAATGGATTGTTTAATGCGTATAGAAACAAGATCGATTACTTTTTTGTTAATGCTGGTTTGAGATTGTAAAGCTAGGCATAATTTTTAGCTTACATTATATCCATCAAGGGGAAGTAGTGAATTTGAATTAATAAATAACGACTGTCCATAAAGTCGGGTATTGTGATTATAAGGTTCAAATACAAGGTGTGTGAAAAAATCAAACCGCAGTATATCAGCGTATATGAGGATCTGGATTTTGAGCAACAACGCAGTAGTTGGACTTTGTTGACAGACTCTAAATAAGAGATATTTTATTTAATTGAGTTGTATTAAAGGCATTTTTTTTATTTTTGGGAAAAATTTAAGCATGCCTAAAAAACTTCTTTTAATCGTTTTAACTGCTATTATCTATTGGGTTTTAGTTAATTATATTCCGTATGGGACTTATGTTATTTTACCCGTCAATTTATTTGTTACGTTTTTGCATGAATTCGGACATTCATTTTTTGCGTTAATTACCGGAGGTAACGTGCATGAAGTAATGGTGTATTCCAATGGAGCAGGATATGCGGTAACATCCGGAGGTTTTAGTCCCCTGATACTGATGGGTGGGTATATAGGTAGTGCGGTTTTTGGAAACCTGCTACTTCATGTAGGCTTATGTAAACCTAAGGTTTCCATATTTATTCTCTATTTTTTTGTAGGAGTCCTGATTTTTACTTCAATTTGGTGGTTTAGCTCCTTATTTACAAGCATTGTATTACTTGTATTTGCAGCAGTGGCTGTTTGGATATCTAAAAGATCAAAGGCAACAATAGCAAACATACTAATAATCATAGGAACTGTATCTGTAGTATTTATTGTGAGAGATTATAATGTGGGTCCGTCTTCAGATATTGCTAAGTTTTCAGAGGAAGTTTCATTGTTACCGCAGGCTGTGTGGGCTGTTGTTTGGCTTTTAATTGTGCTATATATTACCTATAGTAATTTAAAAATATCATTCGCAAACCGAAAATAATAAATAGAATCATATTGAATTATGATATTATTTTCTAAATTCGTCCCGATTTGAAAAATATTCGACTCCCGGACTATAATTTATTCAAGCCCCAGACAAAAAAATGAGAGAAACTTTTGAAGCCGCATTTGAAATAACTAACATTATTCCAACCACACTATTAATTCTAATTTTAATTTACTGGATTACCGTTATTATTGGTGTTTTTAATGTCGATTCGTTTGATATTGACGCTGATGCTGATGTAGATATGGATGCAGATACGGATATAGATGTTAATGCAGGAGAATCTATATTGTGGTTAAATTCAGCACTTTCCTTTTTTAATCTTGGGAAAATTCCTCTGATGATTATCCTGAGTTTTTTTGCTATTACACTGTGGGTTATATCAATATTAGCCAATTATTATCTGAATAATAACTCAGTTTTACTTTCCTTGATTTATTTGATTCCCAATATGTTTATCAGTGCTTTTGTTACTAAGTTTCTCACAACCCCTTTTGTTAAGGTGTTTGCTAAAATCGATGGAGATGTGCAAAATAACAAAAGTTTAACAGGTAAAATCTGTACAATTACCTTAAATGCTACTCATGATAAATTCGGACAAGCACAAATATTAATTGAAGGATCCTCTTTTATCATTAATGTATTATCAACAGAAACCGATATCGAACTTCATAAAGGTGAAACATGCCTTGTAATCGATTATATACCAGAAAGAAAAATTTATTTGATTGAACCCTATAAAAACTAGAACATGCTAGACGGAGTATTACAAATTGCTATTATCATTGGATCAATAGTATTGTTAGGTTTTATCATTTTAGTGATTAAAACCTATAGAAAAGCTACACAAGGACAAGCTTTAGTGAGAACAGGACAAGGTGGAACTAAGGTTTCATTCGACGGACTTTTTGTGATTCCGGTTCTTCACCAGATGGAAATAATGGACATCACCTTAAAAACGGTTATTATTTCCCGACAAGGTAAAGAAGGATTGATCTGTAAGGATAATCTGAGAGCGGATATTAAGGTTAACTTTTTTGTAAGAGTTAATAAAACAGGTGAAGATGTTATTCAGGTGGCGCAGGCTATTGGCTGTAAAAGAGCTTCAGATATTGATGCTCTGGTAGATTTATTTGATGCAAAATTTTCAGAGGCACTTAAAACAGTAGGTAAACAATTTGATTTTGTTGAGTTGTACAACTCACGTGAGAAATTCAAATTGGAGATTTTAAGAACCATTGGTACAGACCTGAACGGATATGTGTTAGATGACTGTGCTATTGACTTTCTGGAGCAAACACCTGTAGAGCAGTTATCACAGGATAATATTCTGGATGTTGAAGGTATTAAAAAGATTACCAAGATAACATCAGAGCAACAAATCTTGTCTAACCAGATTCGCAGAGACAAAGAAAAAATAGTTACCAAACAAGATGTTGAGGCCAAGGAAACTGTACTTCAGTTGGAAAAGCAATTGGCTGAAACAGAAGAAAAGCAAAAGCGTGAAATTGCAAATATCAAAGCGCGTGAGCAGGCCGAAATTGCCAAGGTAAATGAAGAACAACGCCTGATCAGTGAAAGAGCCAGATTGATAACAGAAGAAGAAGTAGAGGTTAGCGAACAAAATAAACAACGTCAGGTTATTGTTGCTCAAAAGAATAAAGAGCGTACCGAAGCCATTGAAAATGAAACGGTGTTAAAAGATCAGCAGTTGGAAGCCAATGAGCGAGAGAAAATTGTTGGAATGGCTCAGCTGGAAAAGGATAAAGCACTTGAAGCGGAGCAGAAGAAAATGCAGGAAGTAATCAGGGAGCGCATTGAGGTTCAGAAATCTGTTGTTGTTGCTGAAGAAAATATTAAAGATACACAAGCTCAGGCTGCAGCCGAAAGAAGTAAACTGGTAGCCATAAAAGCTGCTGAAGAAGAAGCTGAAACTAATCTGGTTACAGAAATTAAGAGAGCAGAAGCGAATCGTAAGGCTGCTGAATATACTACAGAACAGCGTATTATGGAGGCTAAGGCTGCTGAGGAAGCTGCTGATAAAGAGGCCAGTGCTACTAAGATTCTTGCAGAAGCGAAAGCAGCAGAAGCAGCAGCAGTAGGTATATCAGAAGCACAGGTTATTGAAGCGAAAGCACATGCAAAAGAAATTGAAGGAGATGTGCAGGCCAGAATTATTCTTTCAACATCGAAAGCGGAAGCCGAATCTATCAAACAAAAAGGTATGGCTGAAGCAAGTATTATTGAAGCAAAAGCTCAGGCTGCAGAGAAAGAAGGAATGGCTACTAACAGAGTAAACAGTGAGAAATTCTCTGTTGAAGCTAAAGGAATTGAAGAGAAAGCAGCAGCCATGAAAAAAATGGATGGTGTTGGCAAAGAGCATGAAGAGTTTAAATTGAAATTGAATAAAGATATTGAAATTGAGTTAGCTAAAATCAATATTCAGAAAGATATTGCCGAATCGCAGGCTAAAGTTATCAGCGAAGCACTTAAAGCGGCCAATATTGATATTGTTGGTGGTGAAACCATGTTCTTTAATCAAATTATGGGAGCCATTTCAAATGGGAAAAGTATTGACAAGGTAGTAGGTAATAGTCAGGTGCTATCTCAAATTAAAGATACTTTCTTTTCAAGTGAAGATGGACAGTCTTTTAAGCAGAATATTCAGCAATTTATTGATCAGTTTGGAGTAAGTACTGAAGATTTGAAAAATCTGACATTGTCTAACTTGCTATATAAAATAGGTAACCAGGCGGATTCAGAAGGAGATAAAAAGTCCATTTTTAATATGTTAGATATTGCCAAATCATTAGGAGTATCTAATAAGTCTGCTTCGGAAATTGGTATTGACAAATTATAGATTTTAATCAATCGTCCATATTCAATCTCAGAAACAGACGAATTGATCTTATTCAGAACTGATTTTTTGAAAACTACCATCAATTAGTTTCTAAAAATCAAGGATTCCTGAGATTGAAATAGAATATGTAAAGGCTAACAGCTGGCAGAATCCCACAAACTGCCAGCTGTTTCTTAATTTTTAAATGTCTTTGTACCCCATAAAACTAACATAACATCATGGCTGAAACCGTTGCCCCCAATGATATAGATCAAAGTGTTGTAGAACCTCAGTTAGAACAAGGCACTTACGAGATTATCCGAAACCGATTAAATCAACATGGTAAAGAACTTCAAAAACGTCTGGATTTATTAAATCAACAGCGTAAAAAGGTATTCGGATCCATAGAAACTGCATTAATAGGAAATGAGAGAATTACCACCGAGCATAATTGTGTTCCGGTGGATATGGTTACTATCGGACAATCATTCATTTTTGGTTATAATGTAATTATCGGATTGAAAACCGAGGTTGAGGTTTCTGATGTTTTTAGTGTGTATGGGTACAATTCCGGGGAGCACAATTTTAAACAGCAAGCTATTGATATCCTGCTTTCAGATGAATTTGTTAAGGATTTCAAGAATCTTTATAAATACTATAAGGAAGCTCAATTTGTAAAATTTGCCAGAATTGGCCCTTCATTATTTTTGGTTTTTAGAACAGGAAAAGGTAAATATGATATTAAAACGCTAAAATTTGTTGTTCACAATGAGAGCTTAAAGTATATCGATAACAGAAGCGATCATGAATATGTATTTCCGGATCAGCATGAGTTTAAGTGGGTAAAAACAACCCGGGATCAGCATGTGAAAGGTCAGTTTCCTCATATTTCAATTGAAGATCAAATTTTTGTGGAGACAACAGATGGTGATTTAACCATCAAAATCGAAAATAATACGGATACCGGACAGGGTATTTATGCCGAAGAGGTGGATAATAAAACACAGACACTTGACGATGGTGAGTTTTATTATGCCATTATCGATAATCTGATTGTACTAAAAATTAAACCTTATCAGGAGGAAAATTACAGGTATATCATATACAATAAAAAGATACAACAAGCAATACGCGTTGATGCTCTGGAAGCTTCTTGTGTTTTACTGCCGGATAATCACGGTCTTATTTTTGCCAACGGGTATTATTTACAAACGGGTGAAATGAAAATCTTCGACAATGCGTTAACGGAGATGATGTATTTAAGACGAATTGCGTCTCCCAATGGTGAAGATTATCTGTATGTTTTTTTCAACCAGTCCAACGGAGAATATGTATTGTTATCTTACAATATCATCTCACAACAAGTTGAAACACCGATTGTTTGTCATGGTTATTCATTATTTGAAAATGGAGAATTGTGCTATTTTAAAACCGATGGAACTCCACAAAAACACCACAATCTTCAAATTTGGAAAACACCTTATCTGGATAGCAACTTCGAATCCGAAATTCAAAAAAGCAATGGTTCGTATCTTAATAAAATAGGAAATAAGGATATTGTTCGAGGAATGTCGGAATGTAATGAAGTGCTTAAATTACTACAGAAAGAAGATAGTTATTCAAATCTTTACTTCGATGTTAAAAAAATCGCCGGTGATATATTAGATTCTTATTATTGGATCGACCATGAAGAAACACCAAAGCTTAACGAGCCATTAAAAAGTATTAAGGATACTGCGACTAATGCAATTGAAGAGTATGATAAGGTTGTGGCCATTAAAAAGAATAGTCGTGATGAGGTCAGTCGGGTTTTGCAATTGATTGAAGCGCTGACCACTAAAATCGGTATTTCAACTTTTGATTCTATTAACGATTATGTGAATATACTGGCAGAGCTAAGAACCCTGCAGGGAGAAACTATTTCGTTGAAAGACTTAAGGTATGTGGATCTGGAACGCATCGACAGAGAGGAAGATAAGTTGGCTGAGTATAATCAGGATATCTCCAATAACTGCGTAAAATTTCTGCTTAAAAAAGAAGCCTTAGAACCTTATCTGAATAAAGTATCTGATCTTAAAATCAATATTGAGAAGGTTAGTAAAGTTGTTGCTGCCAATAAAATAGAAGAGGATTTAAGCAATACCTCCAATGAATTGGAGATGCTAATCGAAATTGTCAGTAATCTGAAAATTGAAGATGCAACAGAAACAACTCGGATTATTGATAATATTTCAACCATTTATTCTAGTCTGAATCAGGTAAATGCATCCTTAAAACGTAAAAGAAAAGAACTGTTAAGTATTGAGGGAACAGCTGAATTCAATGCTCAGATTAAACTGATTAGTCAGGGACTAACTAATTATATTGATTTAGCTGATTCACCGGAGAAATGTGTGGAGTTTCAAACGAAATTAATGGTTCAGATTGAAGAGTTGGAAGGTAAATTTTCAGAGTTTGATGATTTTTTGGAAAAGATAAGTATCAAACGCGAAGAGATTTATAATTCGTTTGAATCGAAAAAAATAAGCTTAGTTGAAGCCAGAAATAAAAGGGCCAATACCTTGCTTCAATCATCAGAAAGAATATTGAAAGCCATTCAGAATCGGGTTTCTAAATTTAATGCGGTCAGCGAAATTAATGGTTATTACGCATCGGACCTTATGATTGAGAAACTCCGGAATATTGTGAGTGAGCTGATTGAACTTGAGGATTCTGTTAAGGCCGATACCATTCAAAGCCAGTTAAAAACAATTAAGGAAGATGCCATCAGGCAGCTGAAGGATAAAACTGAATTGTATGTCGACGGTGAAAATATCATTAAGTTCGGAACGCATCACTTTTCGGTAAATACCCAGCCTTGTGAATTAACAATGGTATATAAGGATGAGCATATGTATTTTCATCTGACCGGAACAAATTTTTATGAAAAAGTAAAAAGTACGGAATTCTATCAATATAAAGATCTCTGGAATCAGAGCATTCCTTCGGAGAATAGAGAGGTGTATCGGGCTGAATATTTGGCTTATAAAGTATTTGAAAAGTGTCAGGCAGATTTTAATGGAAACATTTTTAGCTTGAGTGAAGAAGATGTGTTAAGTGCCATTCGTGATTTTATGGCACAGCGATATAATGAAGGATACGTAAAAGGAGTACATGATCTGGATGCAGCTATCCTCATAAATGAATTGATCGAATTATCAAAATCAGCAGGATTGCTTAGGTTTTCAACAGAAGCCCGTGCTACTGCCAATTTGTATTGGAGCAGATTTGCTCAGCCAGAGCTGAAAGATAATTATTACAAACAATTAAAGGGTGTGGGTGCTCTTTTGGCTGTATTTCCTGATGCAAAGGAGTTTACCTATATTATTCAAGAGTTGAAAGAAAACATTTCTTTGTTTATTGAAGAAACAGGATTGTTTGATAGTATACATGCCGATGAGGCTGCAGAATACCTTTTTCAGGAGGTTGTGAAAGATGACTCTTTTGTAATAGACCATTTGGCAGCTAATTTTTATGAAGGATTTATAGCGTATATCAAAGAAAAATCGGCTATGGCTCACTTTGATAATTCTTTAGCTGAGTTAAATGAAGCTTCTGCAGCACAATTTAAATTGATAAAGAAATGGTTAAATGCTTATATTTTTACTACTCAGAATGAAGATAAAAATCAGTATATAGATGAAGTGGCGGTGCTGATCATGACTGATAGTTATGACAAAAAACAAATTATTAAGGCGAATTTGCGTAAAACGCTCGAAGGATTTCAAGGCACGCATGCGGTATTGGAAGAGGGCAAATATGAGTTCAACTACAATCAGTTTGTTTTTAAAATGAAAGGATACGAAGTGAATACAGCCTTACGATTTGCTGAATTTACTAATGTTAAAAAGGAATTGATTCAGGAATTTGAAGAGAGCATGCGCCTGCAGGAATTTAAACCACGGGTACTTTCTTCTTTTGTCAGAAATAAATTGATTGATAAGGTCTACCTTCCGTTAGTAGGTGATAATCTGGCTAAACAATTAGGTACCGCTGGTGAAGGAAAACGCACAGACCTGATGGGGATGTTATTATTAATTTCTCCTCCGGGTTATGGTAAAACAACTCTGATGGAATACATCGCCAGTCGACTGGGGATTATTTTTATGAAGATTAATGGGCCGGCAATTGGCCATGGCGTTACTTCTCTTGATCCTGCCGAGGCCGGAAATGCCAGTGCTCGTGAAGAACTGAATAAGCTTAACCTGTCTTTTGAAATGGGAGATAATGTAATGATTTATCTGGATGATATTCAGCATTGTAATCCTGAGTTTCTGCAAAAGTTTATTTCTCTTTGTGATGCACAACGTAAGATTGAAGGCGTATACAAAGGAAAAAGTAAGACCTATGACTTCAGAGGCAGAAAAGTGTGTGTGGTTATGGCAGGTAACCCATATACTGAAAGTGGCGATAAGTTTCAGATTCCGGATATGTTGGCCAACAGGGCTGATATTTATAATCTGGGTGATATTTTGGGTGATACTGCTGACGTTTTTAACATGAGCTATATTGAAAATTCACTGACTTCTAATAGAGTACTGAATCAACTGGCCAGTAAAAGTCACAATGATATTTACCCGATGCTTAAACTTGCAGAATCAGGAAATAAAGACGGACTTGAATTTGAGGCCAGTCATACACCAGCTCAAATCAATGATTATGTAAATATCATTAAAAAGCTGACAACAGTTCGCGATGTTATTTCAAAGGTAAATCAGCATTATATTATTTCTGCAGCTCAGGCTGATGAATATAGAACCGAACCTCCTTTTAAATTACAGGGTTCCTATCGTAATATGAATAAGATTACGGAGAAAGTAGTTGCTATAATGAATGAAGATGAGTTGGAAACATTGATTATGTCTCACTATGAAGGGGAATCTCAAACCTTAACTTCGGGAGCTGAAGCCAATATGCTTAAATTTAAAGAAATAGTTGGAAAACTTAGTGAAGAAGAAGCCAGACGTTGGGAGGATATTAAAAATACATTCTGTAAAAATAACAAATTAAAAGCTGGGGGTAATAATCAAATGGCTCAGGTAGTTACCGGTATGGAGAGTATTAATGAGAGTATTAGTATGGTATCAGAAACGTTAAAAAAATGTATCTGGAACGGGTAGTGAAGTATTAAACCATAAAGGCAAATAAAATAGTATAATATGATTTCAATTAATGATTATTTCGATTCAGAAAAAGCGCAACTTGCTGTTTTAATAAAAATGGCAAAAATAGACAATGATGTTAAGGGATCTGAAAATATGTTTTTACGACTGATGGCCCGGAAATTAAATATCTCGGATCAGGATTTTGAAGAAATATATCAGAATGTAGATAAGTTTAATTACATACCACCTGCAAATCCTGAAGATAGATATGCCATGTTTTATATGCTGATACAAATGATGAAGGTGGATCTTTCTGTTGATTTGCAAGAAATCGAATTTTGTAAAGAAATTGGCAATTTGTTATGCATCAGCAAAAATAAAGTGGATGAAATAATTAAACTGTCCATTCTTAAGAATAAAGAGGTTGTTGGCTATGATGTGATACGTGACATGTTGATGGAATAGTTGGATTGTTCTGAAGAAATGAAATGCAGATTGAGTTTCTCTTTTTTTGCTGGTAGTATTGTTGATATTAGTGCCTGATAAATAATCGTCATGTCAAATTGCAAAATATGACACGATTGCAAATCAGTCTTGATACCCCAGACTCTATACTTGTGTATATGAATTAAACACTAACAACTATCACATTTTTTCATTATTTATCTATCTACATTTAGCTCATCATTAACATCTTTATTTATTACTATGATGAGGCAGTCAACAAGTCATATTTTTTTAGTGCGACCAGCAAATTTTGGTTATAATTCTGAAACAGCAGATTCCAATCTCTTTCAAAATAAGCCGGAGGATAAATCTTTCATTATCAAAGAAAACGCCATTGCTGAATTTGATGCATATATTGAAAAACTAAGATCAGAAAATATTGATGTTACGGTAATTGAAGATACTTCTCAACCCGTAAAGCCGGATGCTGTATTCCCAAATAATTGGGGTTCCTTTCATGCTGATGGTACTGTGATTTTATATCCAATGGCAGCAGCCAACAGAAGGATTGAAAAACGCCCTGAAATTCTGGAGTCTTTTAAAGAGAAATTCCTGGTTAATGAAATTGTGGATTTGTCTCATTATGAGGAAGAGGGGAGGTTTTTAGAGGGAACGGGAAGTATCATCTTCGACCATAGTAATAAGTATGCCTATGCATGTCTTTCTCCAAGGACAGATAAAGAAATATTTGAAGAAGTGTGTGCTATGTTGGGTTATAAACCTGTTTGTTTCACTTCTACAGATATAAATAATCAGGAGATTTATCATACTAATGTGATGATGTGTGTAAGTGACCAGTTTTCAGTTATATGTTTGGAAAGTATAAAGGATGAAAAAGAGCGGCTTCTGGTCATTCAATCATTGGAAGAAACGGGTCATGAAATAATAGATATAACTGATGAACAGATGCGGAATTTTGCGGGTAATATGTTATCAGTTAATTCACTGGATGATCAGGAATATTTGATTATGTCGCAAAGTGCACACAATATACTTACAGAAGATCAAAAGGAGGCGATAGAAAATTATTGCATAATGTTACCGGTATCTATTGATACCATCGAAACGGTTGGTGGTGGTAGTGCCAGATGTATGATTTCCGAGTTGTTTCTTCCTGTAAAAGAAGAGAATTAATCAGCTGTTTTTTCGCAAGTTATTGAGTTGTCAGGGGTAAGTATTATGTTTGTGTATCTATTGTTAATGTGAAATAATGTTTTTTAAGGATTCTTATTTCATCTTTCAGAGTCGCCTATTTCAATTTTGACCAAGCAGCCATTTATGTATTTAAATGATAATGTATAATTTACGTATTATACTTATTTTTGAATCTATACAACTCATAAATGTCAATTTTACTATAAACCTGAGCTCGCTAATTTTAATCGAACTCAGGTTATTAGGTTGGCGCAAAATAATTTTAGAGCTATTCAGTTTATACAATGCACAAATTATTGCGATAAACGAGAGCTGGGTTAAGCTTGCTTGAACTATACTGAGTGAAGCAATAATTATGAAGTAAATTGAGGCAAAGCTGTAGTTTTACGATGATATTTTGTGTAAATTGAATAGAATGAAATTATAGTGTTAATGTCATTGGGCTATTGGTATAAGGAATTGGTGATGTAAGAATTATATTTTTTATTTAGGAAACAGTTTTTATGCGGGCATTTTTTTTATATATTCTACTATTGACAATTGTTTTGGCAAGTTGCAATAGTCCTTCAAAAAGAGTGGTTTCGCCCAAATCAGGAACTGTCATTTATAAAGTTGAAGTTTTAGATAGCGGTGTAAGTGAAGGTTCAGGAAATTTTCTTCCTAACGAGTTACAATTTATATTCAGAGATAATCAGGTTAAGCATTATTTAAAAGGTAGTTTCAATATTTATTCCCTGTCATTAATATCAACATCTCCTCAGGATTCATGCGCTATATTATTTCAATTTATGGATAAATGTCTTTTCTATTCCATGCATGGTAAAGATTGTTTTTTCCTGTATGATCAGTATGAGCATGCAAAAGTTAATCTTGATTATTCCGAAACGAAGAAGATAGTCGGTTTTAATTGTAAGAAGGCGCAAATAACCTATGATAACCATGAACCGGTATTCGTTTATTATACAACGGATATTCAATTGAAAAAGCCAAACAGACATACACCATTAAACGAAATTCCAGGTGTGTTATTGGAATTTCCATTTGAATATAATGGTGTAAAACTTCATGTGTCAGCAATAGAATTTAGTGGAAACACTCCATCCGGGCAGGAATTTTTAATTCCTGTGAATGTTAAACAAAGCTCCAGGTGTGAGGTGGAATCCATGGTTCAAACGCTAATGGATAATTTTTAAATATTTAGGATCAACTTCATTTCTGAAATTCGGATATCATTAAAATATTTATATTCGGCGTTAACTATTTCGGGTCAGATTGCTGGCTTTGCAAACAAAAGCTATTGTATATCAGTCTTTTATTTCAATCAGAAACAATATTCTATCATACCCCTTATAGATTGATATTTAATGAGGTAAATGCTGAAAATTTTAATCGAACTCAGGTTAATACTATTCAAAACGATCTTACGTTTATTCATTAAAAGAATTCTATCATTTACTTAGAATTAGGTAAAGCATTTATTATTTTTGCCTTTTCATAATGCTGTTTAAACAAAAACCATATAATGGCTGGAAAATCTAAAAAAACAAAGAATAAAAATAACAATCCAATATTTAAAAATTTAAAAGAAAGGCTGAATGATTTCAGAATAAGATTCTTTTCCGGACTCTTTCTGATTGTTTATGCCATCTTTTTATTTGTTGCCTTTTTATCCTTCGTATTTACCGGAGGGGCCGACCATAGTAAATTCAATATTGATTTTTTCGAGTTTATCTTTGATTCAGATATTAATGTTGAAAACTGGACAGGTAAGTTAGGAGCCTATTTTGCTGATCTGTTGATTAACTCAGGAATAGGAGTAGCAGCGTTTATATTTGTTGTGGCATTAATTATTGTTGCTTTTAGGATGATTAACGTGAAGCTGGTACCCATTCGTAAAGGATTGTTTCACTGTTTTTTCTCCGGTGCTTATATTTCCATATTATTAGGGTATATTTTTGTGGATTCCATAAATTCTCAATATTTATTGCCAGGAGGAGAAATTGGATATTTTATGAGTAAATGGCTGGTGTCAGCGATTGGAAATGTAGGCATTATTCTGTTTTTAATTTTTGCTCTGGTTAGTTATTTCACTTTCTCTTTTGAGCAGTTTTTGCCCATACTTAAAAGAGTATTTGTATCTAAATCTGAGCCTGAAAAAATTAAAGAAGAAGCCGGTTTTCAGGATGACATAGAAATAAATTTGGTTCCTGAACCAGATAATAGTGATGATGTTTCATTACTCATTTCAGAAGAAGAGGCAACATCAGCAGAAGAGAAAGAAGAATACACGGGAGAAGATTTTGTTGTGAAGCAGGTTGTTGTTGAGGAGGAACCTCAACCCATTAAAGATGAGATAATCGGTTTAGAACTGGATATTTCAGGTAATAATGGATCTGATTTAGATGAAGAAGAGAGTTTTACCATAGAGAAACATGTTGAGGAAGAAAACTATGAGGTCAGGGAAAATCTT
This sequence comes from Marinilabiliaceae bacterium, assembly GCA_050296935.1. GTDB lineage: Bacteria > Bacteroidota > Bacteroidia > Bacteroidales > Marinilabiliaceae > Saccharicrinis. Next base: position 21,382 of record JBNKRV010000146.1, read on the forward strand.
CCTCAGGGAGATTATGATCCCACACTGGATTTATCATCTTACCAGCTTCCAACCATCGACCTTCTTGAAGATCATCATATAGGAAATGAGCCGGTTACAGATGATGAACTTAGTTCCAATAAAGATAAAATTGTAAATACATTAATCGACTATAAAATTGAGATAAAGAGCATCAAGGCTACCGTTGGTCCTACTGTTACTTTATACGAGATTGTGCCTGCTCCGGGAGTCCGCATATCAAAAATTAAAAATCTGGAAGACGATATTGCATTATCATTGGCAGCCTTGGGTATTCGTATTATTGCACCTATTCCCGGTAAGGGAACTATAGGTATTGAAGTGCCTAATAGTGAGCCTGAAATCGTTTCAATGAAGAGTATTATAGGAGCCAAAAAGTTTCAGACTACTAAATTTGAATTACCTATTGCTCTTGGTAAAACGATAGCCAACGAAACCTTTGTAATTGATTTAGCAAAAGCACCTCATATGCTTGTTGCAGGAGCCACTGGACAAGGTAAATCGGTTGGGTTAAATGCTATTATCACCTCTCTGTTATATAAAAAACATCCATCGCAATTAAAATTTGTAATGGTCGACCCTAAAAAGGTAGAGCTTAATATTTACAGTAAAATTGAGCGTCATTTCTTAGCAAAGCTTCCGGATGATGAAGATGAAGCTATTATTACAGATGTTCAGAAGGTCGTGAATACCTTAAATTCATTAACCATAGAAATGGATTCGAGGTATGATTTGTTGAAAAAAGCGCATGCTCGTAATATCAAAGAGTATAATCATAAATTCGTGAAACGATCGCTGAATCCTGAAAACGGACACCGTTTCTTGCCATACATTGTTGTTATTATTGATGAGTTTGCCGACCTGATTATGACTGCCGGTAAGGAAGTTGAGATGCCTATTGCCAGAATTGCACAGTTAGCCCGTGCCGTTGGTATACATATGATTGTTGCCACTCAGCGTCCTTCCACCAATATTATTACAGGTGTAATTAAGGCCAATTTCCCCACGAGGGTTGCTTTTAAAGTAGCGTCAATGATTGACTCCAGAACTATTCTGGATTCACCGGGAGCTAACCAGTTAATTGGTAGGGGAGATATGCTTATTTCGCAGGGTAGCGATTTGGTTCGGGTACAATGTGCTTTTGTAGATACACCGGAAGTTGAAAGAATTAATGATTTTATCGGGGCGCAAAAAGGGTATGCCAGTGCTTTGTTATTGCCCGAATATGTTGGCGACACAACATCAAGTGAAGCCGGCGAGGTTGATATGAGTAATAAAGATGCCTTTTTTGAAGAGGCAGCTAAAGTGGTTGTGGCCAACCAGTCGGGTTCAACCTCACTTATTCAACGAAGGTTTTCCATTGGTTATAACAGAGCCGGCCGCATTATTGACCAGCTCGAAGCTGCAGGAATTGTTGGGCCTTTTGAGGGAAGTAAGGCCCGTCAGGTTCTTGTTCCGGATGAAGTATCACTGGAGCATATTTTAAAAGGACTTTAAAACGTGGTATTGTTTTTGAATGATCATGCCAGAAAGATAAATAAACTTGTTACTAGAAAATGAATATATAATATGAAGAAAATAACATTATTAATAGCTTTTATTCCTTGTCTTTTATTTGCTCAGAATCCTGAAAAAGGAAAGGAAATTTTAGATAAGGTAACTGAAAAAACAAAGACTTATAAAACGATTAAAGCTGATTTTTCATTTAGTATGGTAAATACTCAGGAAGAAATCAATGAGAGCTACGAAGGAAAAATTTCAATTAAGGGTGATAAGTATCGCGTAAACCTGATGGATGTAGATACTTATTTTGATGGCAAAACCTTATGGACACATATGATTGATGCGGAGGAGGTCAATGTAGATGAGCCGGATCTCAATGATGAGGAGACACTTAATCCTGCAACTATCTTCACTATTTATCAAACAGGTTTTAAATATGCCTATTTGGGAGAGCAACAACATGATGGTGTTACTGTATATGCCATTGATCTCTTTCCAATAAACAGAGATAAACCATATTCAAGAATCAAGCTTCAGATTAAAAAGGATGATATGCAGCTTTATAGTATTGAGCAAATTGGTAAAGACGGCAATGACTATACTATTAAAGTTAACAATATGTTGACCAATACTCCTATGAATGATAGTATGTTTGTATTTAATCAGGATGCGAATCCGGATGTGGATATTATTGATATGAGGTGAGTTAATGGAATTTTCTCATTAATATAAGATTTGATTTAACAGAGGGTATGTATCAGACTGATATACATACCCTTTTTTAATTCTGAATTTTCAGGTAAAACATGGGGTTAATATCCCCATCCTTAGGGATTTTTTATTGACACCAAACTATTTATATTGCAGATTGTTCTTTAATAAGTAACAATTGAAAGTATGATTTTAGATTTTATATATAAATTCTTTTCAGAATTAAGCTATCTGGTAAATGCAATGTCACCATATTTACTATTAGGCTTCTTTTTTGCCGGAGTTTTAAAGGTGTGGTTTCCTCAACATTGGATTGATCGATATATGGGGAAAAGTAATATACGCTCGGCAATTAATACCGCTCTTATTGGTATCCCTTTACCTTTATGTTCTTGTGGTGTAATACCTACCGGTATTTCTTTCTATAAAAACGGAGCATCAAAAGGAGCCAGTGTTTCTTTTCTGATATCAACGCCTCAAACAGGGGTGGATAGCGTGTTGGTAACCTATTCGTTATTGGGATTACCTTTTGCATTGCTGAGAGTAATCATTGCATTAATTACCGGAGTTATTGGTGGTGTAGTTACTAATTTTACTTCGAAGAAAGATCAGGCAGATGTAGAAACGCAATCATCCGGTTGTTGTTCAACAGGTACAGTAAAGTCAAATCATTCAATTGCCCGTGTTTTTCAATATGGGTTTAATGAATTTCTGATGGATATTGCAAAATGGCTTATTATCGGTATTCTGATCGCAGCACTTTTATCCTCTATAATTCCCGATGATTTTTTTAGTATGTATATGGATAATGAGTTGTTAAGCATGTTTACTGTGCTGCTGGCTTCAGTTCCGTTGTATTTGTGTGCAACAGCTTCAGTTCCTATTGCTGCTGTATTAATGTTGAAAGGATTGTCACCCGGAGCTGCTCTTATTTTTCTAATGGCCGGTCCTGCAACGAATGCAGCCACCATCACAGTTATTAAAAAAGTGTTTGGAAACCGTACTTTGTTTAGTTATCTGGGTTCAATAATAGGAGGCGCAGTTATTTTCGGATTTATGATAAATCATTTTCTGCCTGCAGATTGGTTTCAGATGGCTACAGGTTCGCACCTTCAACATCAACATGAATTGCTTCCGGGGTGGATAAAAACAGTATCATCCAGTATTCTGGTTATGCTAATCATATACGGATATATTAAAAAGCATTTATTTTTAAAAAAGCAAAAAAAGCTTTCTCAGGTAAAAACAGTTTTGTTTCAGGATAATAACCCAAAACAGGCAACTACAGCGGTAAGTTTTTCAGGTAATCAGTTTTCATTTGCCGGAAATAGTAAAAATACAACTTATAGGGTTGAAGGAATGACATGCAGTCACTGTAAGGCCAGCGTAGAGAATAATCTTAAAAAATTAGATGGAATTACTTCAGTAACAGCTACTCCCGAAATAAATACAGTGGAAGTAACAGGAACAAATCTGGATGAGAAAAAAATTGAGGATACAATCAATGGTTTAGGATATTCATTTTTTGGGAAAAAATAATTTAATGGCTTAGTGGGATAATATACTTTCATTAAAAAAATAGTGATATTTTTACCCCTTTAATAATTCAACCTAAATTCTATTGATGAAACAAATTAAATTATTCCTGTTACTGGCAGGGTCATTGTCGATCTCATTATCTGCAGTTCATGCGCAGGATATTATTGTAAAAACCAATAATGATTCCATTCAATGTATTGTTAAGGAAATCGGTGATGATGAGGTAAAATATATTAATCCGGCGTTAAGCGAAACAGTCTTATTTGGAATTGATAAAAATGAAGTAAAGTTAGTCCGCCTGGCTAATGGAAATATTCTTGAATTCTCACACTCTTTATATGGAGAGTCAAATTATGTATCCGATAAAAAGCATAATTTAAAAGTTAACTTTCTCTCGCCATTGTTTAACAGTACTAATATATGTTATGAGCGGAGTATAAAACCAGGCCATAGTTTTGAAACAACAATAGGACTAATTGGCGTTGGATGGGATGCCGGGGATAATAATGATGAAGGTGTGTTTGTGAAAATGGGCTATAAGTTTATTAAAAGCCCTGATTATTATATCAAGGGACAACGCTTTGCTCATATTTTAAAGGGAGCTTATTTTCGACCGGAATTGGCTATATCTTATTATTCCTATGATAATTATGACTATTTTATGTGGATTGGAGAGGAGAGTACAAGAGAAACTAATTTGATGGCTGCCGTTTTATTGAATTTGGGAAAACAATGGGTTATGGAAAACGGATTTGTAATTGATTGGTTTGGTGGCGTTGGTTATGGATTTGGAAAAAACGATAAAGATCATGGTTTGCACAAAGCATTTATTGGTGGAGTAGATGAATTTCCTCTAGTTCTTACAATGGGTTTAAGAGTGGGGTGGAATTTTTAACCCACCATCAGGCTAATGTTTAAAATCAAACAAACAATCTTCAATTATAACATATAATTAACTTATATTTTTGCAGCACTATAAAATTTATAGTGCTTTTTTTAATTTAAAAATAATTACTTCAATGCACTTTAATATTCAACCTTTACAATCCACTTTAACCGAAGAGTTAAAACATAAAATTAATACCAAAACGAAACCTCTGGGATCGTTGGGTAAACTTGAAGATATTGCACTTAAAATAGGTCAGATACAAAACACAACAACGCCTGAACTTGAGAATCCTGCCATTTTAGTTTGTGCAGGAGATCATGGCATTACAAAGGAAGGTATTAGTCCTTTCCCTCAGGAAGTTACTTTTCAAATGGTAATGAACTTTTTACAAGGAGGAGCTGCGATAAATGTGTTTACCCGTCAAAATAATATAAAGCTTATTTTAGCAGATACCGGAGTAAACTTCAAGTTTGAATCGCATCCAAACCTGATTGACGCCAAGGTAAAGATGGGAACACAGAATTTTGCAAAACAAGCTGCGATGAGTATTGAGGATTGCAAAAAAGCTATTGATAATGGCTCTTCAATAGTGGAAAAACTTCATCAATCAGGTACGAATATTATTGGATTTGGCGAGATGGGCATTGGAAATACAACCTCGGCTTCGGCTTTATTATGTGCCTATAGCAAATGTTCAGGAAGTGAAGCCGCAGGAGCAGGCACAGGTCTTGATGATAAAGGGATTCTGCATAAAGCAGAAGTGTTGGATAAAGCGATTGAATTTCATAAAAAAGTAACTGAGCCATTGGATGTGTTGGCTACCTTCGGAGGGTTCGAAATTGCTACCATTACGGGTGCGATGTTAAAAGCTGCTGAATTAAAAATGACTATTATGATTGATGGTTTTATTATTACGTCAGCATTGCTTGCCGCCAGTCAAATCAATAATAATGTGTTGGATTATTGTATTTTTTCGCATAAATCACACGAAAAAGGGCATAGCTTAATGCTAAAATATTTGAATGCAGATCCTATATTAGATATTCATATGCGATTGGGAGAAGGTACCGGAAGTGCGGTTGCCTATCCAATTATTCAAAGTGCAGTCAACTTTTTAAATGAAATGAGTAGTTTTGAAGATGCGGGCGTGTCAGATAAAGAGTAATACCAGTTTCATTATGAAATTAGTGTTAAATAATTTTAGAATTGAACTTTTTAGACAAGGCTCAGAATTGAGTCATAGCCATAGCTACGCCGAAATTTTGTAACGCAGAATAAAAAGCTCAAAATGGAATTATAACGCTAATGTCATGGTGATATTGGTATAAGTATTCATAGTTTTTACAATTCGGTAAATTGAGACAAATAAAATTATTTTTCACAGCCCTTATGTTTCTTACCCGTTTACCAGTACCAAAATGGGTAGGATATTCTGAGGATGATATTAATAAGTGTAATCGGTTTTTCCCACTTATAGGTATACTGATTGGAGGAGTTGGAGCATTAGTATATTGGCTTGGTGCTTTTTTATTTCCAATACCTATTGCAGTGATTTTATCGATGGTAGCTACAATTCTAGTGACGGGTGGTTTTCATGAAGATGGATTTGCGGATACCTGTGATGGATTTGGAGGTGGCTGGTCGAAAGAGAAGATTCTGGTTATCATGAAAGATTCCAGAGTTGGAGCCTATGGTATGATAGGAACCATTTTGCTTTTGTTACTGAAGTTTTATGCAATCGTCTCGCTGCCTGTTTCATTAATAGTTCCGTCAATTATTACAGCACATGCCATTAGTCGTACTTTTGCGGTAACAACTATGTTTACTTTGCCTTATGTCAGGGAGGATGAGAGTAGTAAATCAAAACCTGTAACTAAAAATCTGCATTATATTGATTTATGGTTGGCAGTGATCATAGGATTAACTTCCTTATTGATTTTCAGGAACTGGATGGTGTATCTGACCATAATTCCTTTGCTGATTACTAAATTCTGGTTAGACAGGTACTTTAAAAAGTGGATTGGTGGATATGTAGGAGACTGTTTGGGAGCAATTCAACAAGTTACTGAAGTGGTATTTTATTTAAGCCTTATTGCATTAGGTTCGGTACTTGAACTGATGATGATGTAAAGGAGCTTATTGTTTTTTCATTGAGGAGATTGTAATAAAGAGAAGTAAAATTGATTTAAACAGTGAAAGAGATTTATCTGATACGACATACAACACCCGATATTAAGCCCGGAATTTGTTATGGGGCCTCCGATGTAGATGTTAATGGTGACTTTGATGTGGAAGCAGAATCTATCCGGAAAATTCTTTCAGATTTTAAACCGGAACATTTATTCTCAAGTCCTTTAAAAAGATGTGCTAAGCTCGCGGATTATTTATTTCCATATAATCAGAAACGATTGGATATCAGGTTAAAGGAAATGGATTTCGGGCAGTGGGAACTTGGAGCGTGGCAGGATATTGATAAAGAAGAGATGGATATCTGGTCTTCGGATTTTGTGAATTCAGTGCCTTCAACAGGAGAGAGTTTTCAAGAGGTATTTAACAGGATGGTCTCTTTTTTTGAAGAGCAGATTCATTTATTACCGGATCAATCTAATGCTGCTATTGTTACGCATTCCGGAATTATCAGATGTGTTTTAGCACATCATTTATCCATCCCGTTAAATAAAATTTTTCGGCTGAAGATTAATTTCGGAGCTGTCGTTAAATTAGTCATGCATAAAGAATACTCTGAAATTGAATTTCTTAAACCATAGTACAATCCAATTTTATCATATTAAATTAATTAACTATTGATACTATCCGGAATCTCAAAAAAATAATGTAGAATTCTGGTTACAACATACTTTTTGATTACAGTTAATGGCAAAAATAATTTTTATAACAGGGGGGCAGCGTTCAGGTAAAAGTTCATATGCCCAAAAACTAGCTTTGCAGCATAGCGAACATCCTGTATATCTGGCTACATCCAGAATATGGGACGAGGAACACCAGGAAAGGATTAAACGGCATCAAGCCGACAGAGATGAAAGATGGGAAAATATTGAAGAAGAAAAATACCTGTCGGAACATGATTTTGAAGATAAAACAGTACTTGTTGATTGTGTTACCTTATGGCTTACTAACTTTTTTTTCGATAACGCTAGTGATATAGAAAAATCCTTAAACGAAGCAAAAGACGAATTTGAAAAACTGATCTCCCAGAATGCAAATTATATCATTGTAAGTAATGAAATAGGATTAGGTGGTATGCCGGAAAACGAGATACAAAGGAAATTTACAGATTTGCAAGGATGGATGAACCAATATATTGCCAAAAAATCAGATGAAGTGTATTTGCTTGTTAGTGGAATTCCTCTGCAGGTAAAATAATTTACATACAAATGAAGGAATATTTCTTAATCGACGTCTAAAATTTAAATAGCAAACAGTTATTGATTTTAAACAATTAAAAATTATTCCATGAAAAAATTATTAGTATCTATTATTGCTGTATTGGCATTGAGTTTTTTTACTTCAGTAATGGCTCAGGGACCACAGGGAAAGATGACTCCGGAAGCGAGAAGTAAAAAGCAAACAGAACAAATGAAAACGGATCTGGGCTTATCGGAGGATCAGGTTGTGAAAGTTGGAGAAATCAATTTAAAGTTTCATAAAAAAATACAAGAAGCTCGGAAAGAAGTTATTGACAGGACTCAGATGCGTGAGAAAATGAAGCCTGTTAGAGATGAGCATATAGCTGAATTGAAGAAGGTTTTAACCGAAGAGCAATTGAAGAAATTTACTAGCTTGATGGAGGAGCGAAGAAAAAATGGTGGCGAAAACGGACGGCGAAGAGGACCTCAATAGGGAAAATATTCGAATGAAATTAAATTAAAGGGATCGTGAAAAGATCCCTTTTTTTATTGTATTAACCTGAGTTCGATATAAAATTAATGGCTTAAATCGCTTATAAATATTGATATAAAGTATTGATCTACAGCTTTGATGCTCAAGATTCAAATCTTCATATACCCTTGTATACTGCAGTTTGAATTTTTTACACGCCTTGTATTTTAACTTTATAGCCCAAACACCCCACTTTACGGACAGGCACTATTTATTTAAGTTGAATCATTTTTAAGTTTATTGCGTATCATACATCCATTAATAAATATTTTTGATTAAAAACTGATTATATCAAGTAATTAACTTCTTCGATAATATAGCATGTCTTGGAAAATTATGTAATAATCAGATAGGATTCTGAAGGTATACATCATATGAAGCGTATCAATAAAAATAAAATAGAGTCAACCACGGAATTATTTAATGAAAAGATAACCGATATCGCTGCCAAATCAATGATGACATTGACAATGCCGCTACTGGTATATGTAATCTTTTTCAACATTGACATAGCACCCATTCATCCCATATCTCTATTCTCAAACTATTTACTGTTTGGAATATTCGTGATCATAATTCCGACATATAAAAAACTCCCATATCGTTTAAAAAGAATACTATTATTTGGAATTCTGTTTTACTACGGTCTTGAAACCATGAGTTTTGGTGATTTAGAATTTATGACTATCATCTTAATCTTATTAGTCAGTTTTACGCTATTAACTTCTTCAGTAAAAACATCAGGTGTTATTTTGGGTGTAACATTACTGCTATATATTTTATTTCCAATCTTAACTTATTTTAATATTCTCTCTTTTTATTATGATCCATTTACCTATCATTATAACATTCATGAAGTTATTAAACGTGTAGCGGAAGCTTTTGTGGGTATTACATTTATGGCATCCATAATATTATATGTCTTTAGAAATAACCAGAACAATATTTCACAATTAAAGAAACAAGTTGCTGAGTCAATTGAATTAAATAGAAGATTACTAAGTGAAGTGGGCGAAAGGAAAAAAGCTCAGGTATTAGCCGCTGACCATGCTAATAGTTTTATCACATTATTCAATAACAGCTATGATGGATTTATGATATTATCAAAAGATTATACCATACTTGATACTAATCAGTCTATTTTAAATATTTCCGGATTTAAGAGAGGTGAGATAATCGGATGTAATATTATTGATTTTATAGGGGAGGGTTATAAGGCAGTAATAGAAGAAAGGAAACATAAATTAATACAGGGAGAAAAACTGCCGGATTTATTAGTGGATACCCATAGCAAGGACGGGAACAGATTGGTTATGCAAGCCCAGGTGGTATTAATCAATAAAGATGACAATTTTAAATACCTGAGTGTTTTAAAGGATGTAACTGAAGAAACCATTGCTACAGAGGAATTGTCTAAGAGAGAACAGTTGTATAAAGCATTATTCAATCAAACCAATGATTCCATATTAATAGTTAATGATAATACAATTGTTGAACACAATAATATTGCAGAAAAATTATACCCGTGTTTAACAGTTAATAGCCATGCTTGTATTCCCTATGTAAACCTGAATGATAAATTTGATGAACCCAATGCAACGGTTAATTTAGAACAGAGAATTAAAATGGCATTAACAGGTGATGTGCAATCTTTTGAATGGATTCATGATTGTTGCGAGAAAAAGTCTATTGTGTATACCTTAGTTAGTATTATTGCATTAAAAGAGCTTGGTCCACAGTGTTATATGGTGGTGGAAAAGGATATTATGGATCGAAAAAAGGGACAGAATCTAATATTGAATTCCATCATACAAACAGAAGAAAATGAACGGAAAAGAATTTCTTCTGACCTACATGACGGAATAGGACCAATTTTAACGACCGTTAAATTATATACTCAGGCATTATTAGATTCTAAAACAGAAGAGAAAAAACAAGAGATAAGTGATAAATTAATAAATATAGTGGAAGATGCTATTGGTAGTATATCTGAGATTTCATTAAACATTAGTCCGCAGATTTTAATTAATTATGGAATTGTTACTGCAGTGGAATCTTTTATTGAGAAATTTAACTTGTCTGAAAAGCTAAATATAAAATTTAGATATGGGGATATAGGCCGGTTTGATGAAAATAAAGAAATAACCATATATCGACTTTTTTCAGAATTAATAAATAACACAATTAAACACGCAGAGGCGACAAATGTGTTGTTTGAAATTAAGGAGACCAGTAAAGAAGTAGAATTATTTTATACTGATGACGGGATAGGATTTAACCCTGAGCAGATATCTTCAGATTCAATTGGTATGGGTTTAGGAAATTTTAAAAGCCGAATACAATCATTTAATGGGCAGTTTGTTTTAAAAAGCCAACCCGGAAATGGAATTGAAGTAAAAATTAAACTTCCAAAAACAGAAACCGTATGATTAATATTGCCATTGTAGATGACCATGAATTGTTTAGAGAGGGACTGGTACTAGTACTTAGTCAGTTAGATGATATTCATATAGTGAATGATTATTCTAGTGGAAAAGAATTTTTACACGAGATGGATTCGCTTAATATTGATATTGTATTGATGGATATTAAGATGGATGGACTTAATGGAATAGAAACAACAATAAAAGCAAAGGTTATTAAGCCTGATATAAAAATAATTGCTGTTACCATGTTTGTTGAAGATTCATATTATATGCAGATGATTAATGCCGGAGCACATGGTTTTGTTCTTAAAAAAGCCGGTAAATATGAGTTGGTACAAGCTATTCATGATGTAAATAGAGGGGGTAATTATTTTTCGCAGGAGATATTGCAAAAAATGGCTTTTAAGGCCATATCCGGAACGGATGAGAAAGGGAATCAGTTATCAGCCAGGGAAGTGGAAGTTTTGCAATTGATATGTAAAGGTTTCTCCACAAAAGAAATTTCAGAAAAGTTATTTATTAGCCAGAAAACGGTTGAAGTACATCGTTCGAACATACTTCGAAAATCAGAACAAAAGAATATTGCTCAATTAGTCATTTGGTCGTTAAAAAATAATTATACAACAATTTAGTCTGATTAATTCATAAATCAGAAAAGAGCCTGTGGAGATGCTGTATTTGTTTTGTTATACAATATTCCGGCAATTCAATTTTTACTTTTGTTTTTAACTCTCTTTACCCATGCTGCAATTTTAATAATTTTGTTTTGTATAGTTTCAAATGTAGCATTGGCAAAAAACTAATCTTGACCTGCTCACCCGGAACCGGAAAAAGTTCTTGTGACAAAGTGCTGGTTTCAAATTTATTTTTTAACATTGCACTCGTGGAATATTTTGTTGTGAATACCCTGAAATACTGATGCTTTATCAATTTTTCGGGAACAAATTTCTTTTTTTTTGAATTGTTCGGGATAGAAGCCGGCTATAGCGGGAGTATAGATAAGAGAAATGTATATAAACAGGTGCAGAATGCGGTTCAGATGGTTACAAATTAAGGTTTCTGTTTCAAAAATATTTAACAGTCAAAAATTAAAATAGAGAATTTTTAAAAAGAATAGTGATGAGAAATATAGGTTTAATTACAAGTTTGTTTTTTCTATTATCGATAGGAAACTTTGTTTTTGCTCAGGATAATTGGGAGCCACAGAAGAGAATTACTGGTTATATCTCAACAGAATTTAATTATTTTGATAATCTGAATAATTACAGTAATGAGTATGGGGTGGCTTTATCTGAAGCAGGAATTTTAACAAGTTACAGACCCAAAGAAGATTTAACTTTTAAAGCAGTATTCGTTTTCCGTCCGGATTTTTCATTTAATCAAATGTTAAATGAGGCTAATGCACAGTACAGGGTTTCTGAAAAAGTTACTTTGAAAGTGGGTCGGTTTTTAACGCCTCTAAGTCCGATGAATACTTATTATTATGCACCAGTTAATTCAAGTGCAACCTTGCCTGTTTTGGTATCCAATCATGAGTTTTTTCCCTTAAATATGGATGCCGTTTCGTTAAATGGTAATGTAGGTGAGGGACTAAAATTATCCTACGATATTTTTGCCGGGGGGTATAGAAATACAACCTGGATGAAAACAGGAGCGGTTGGATTTTTTGGCGATGAAGTAGCTTATTATAAGGCACTTATTCAGAGTCCTTATACAGTTGATCAAAGTTATAATAACACCTATAATGTAGCCATTGGAGGAAATTTAGGAGTTGCCATAAATGAAATTGCGAAAGTAGGAGTGAGTGTGTTTAAACCAAAGAACGAAGATATTCTTTTGTATGTATCAGCCTTAGATGCAGTGAGTGGTTTTGAGACAGAAAAGTTAACCTATGGTGTTGACTATGAGTTAACACTTAACAATACGAAGTTCGTTGGTGAAATCTGGAATTCAGATTTTTTTGTTAACGGAAAAAATATTGATTTAAAGGGATCATTTATTGAATTAAGTCAGGTTATTAATAAGGTTACCCCCTTTGTTCGCTATGAAGACCAAACAACAAACGATGTTGAATTTCAGCGCTATACAGCAGGAGCGATATACAGACCTTCGTTTGAAACCAATTTCAAAATGGAATACCTGCACTATGCACATAAAGTTCAGAATGTAGATGGTTTAGTACTTTCTTTTATTTATTCATTTTAATGCATAATCCAATTATAATAACGGTTTGAAATGGTTATGTATTTATGAAAAAGACTAATGAAATGAAAAAGATTTTAATATTGATGATAATACTGGTTGCAATAACTGCAACTGAAGCTACGGCTCAATCATACACCATAATTGTAAACAATGCCAATCAAATAAAATCCATGTCGCCAAAGGAATTAGCGTTGGTTTTTTTGAAAAAGAAAAAGAGATGGGATAATGGATCTGTCATTATTCCTATTGATCAAAAAGCGAGTGCAGAGGTAAGAAAAGACTTTTCTCAAGCCGTATTTAAGAAAAAAGTGGCTGCGATTAGAAGTTACTGGCAAAAAGCAATTTTCTCGGGTATGGATACTGCTCCTGTAGAAGAAGAATCAGATAGGGCAGTGATTGATTATGTGCGTCAAAATAAAGGTGCAATTGGTTATGTATCCTCACAGGCAAATCTAAATGGAGTTAAAGTAATAACCATTAGTGAGTAAATATTTGGTTAAGTTTATTTAATCAGGATAAAGTGGGACGTGTTTTTTTACTCGTTCTTAGGAACAGAAATTCGAAAACTCCTACCACCCTTTTTATCCTGATTATTTATTTATTTACATAAATAACCTGAGTTCGATATAAATCTTTGAGACTTAGCGAGCTGTGGTGATAAAATTTAGAGCCGTAAAACAATCATTTACTGGAATTTGAGCTCGCTAATTTTAATCGAACTCAGGTAAAATAGGTGCTTTCTATAACTGATCTCCTCTTCCGATACAATTGATTCTTTTATTCAGGATATTCCCATTTTCGTCAATCAAAGTTATTTGATGCCAACCGGGAGTGGGTTGAATGGTCATCTGATGTACGTAACTTGTTTCTCCCAGATAAGCATCATCTAAGTGCCAATAGATTGTTGAGGTGGGATTTTTATGTGCCACTTTAAAAACAACAGCCTGAACATTCCCATCAATACCCATAGGAAGATATAAATTTGTGTTGGATTGAGGATAAATAAATTCCATTACTACCTCTTTTTCCACTTTGCAGCCTTTATCAAAAGAGGGTAATTTTTTGTATAACGGATGATTTTTGCGGTAGTACCATTCCATTACCGGAGGAAGTGTAAACCAGGGCTCATGCTGCATTAACAATACTGGATAGCAACTGGAATTAACCCGATGTGTTCGCTCCTTATTTAAATGTATGAGTTGATGATAAGGACATATATCGCCTTTTTCTCCTTGGTGAGGCATATACAAACTATCTGTTTCACAGTATGGACCGGCTTTGTATCCTGATTTTTTGCAAATACTTATTTGCATCAGGTCGTCGTAAGGCGTTTCAAACCAGCTTGTAGAAGGTAGGTGTTGGAAGATGTCAAACATTATGGGACCCGCTGTTGTTCCACCAACAATTCCCGGGCGGCCTTCTCCCGTTGCATTTCCAACCCAAACACCAACTACATATTCCGGTGTTATGCCAATTGCCCAGGCATCACGATATCCAAAGCTGGTACCTGTTTTCCATGCAATTTTCCTGCTCGAAGAAAATGACTCCCAGCCCATCTCTTCAACCGGACGTGAAACATTGGTTAATGCTTCAAAAGTATAGTAAAGTGCACCAGCACTAAAAACAGGGTATATGTCTGATTGATCATGGTAGGTAATACTGTCATTCTTAAACAGGAAAGGTTTTTGATATTCATTCCCATAATACAGGCTATTGGTAGTATTGAAATTTATTAAGGTTCGTGCCATGGAGGCATACGAGCCAGCTAATTCAAACAGGTTAACTTCAGCGCCTCCCAGAATTAATGATAATCCATAATAATCGGGGTTTTGTTTTACAGTACTCAATCCTGATTTATTCAAGATGTTGCAGAACTTACCTATATCATATTGCTCTAACAATTTCACCGCCGGAATATTTAAAGATCGGCTTAGAGCTTCATCAGCAGGAACCGCACCGGAGTAGGTTCTGTTATAGTTTTTGGGTGCAAAATTTTTGTAATATGTAGGTACGTCTTCAATCAGCATTTTGGGTAATAGTTGACCACTTTGCATTGAAGCCGCATATAAAAAAGGTTTTAAAATACTTCCGGTACTGCGTTGTGCCTGAATAATATCTACATGATTCTGATGAAATTCGTTTTTAACAGGTTCGGTGTTACCACAATAGGCTAATACTTTGCCTGTTTTAACCTCCAGAACGATAGCGCATGCATTATGTATTTCGTTGAGTCGTAATTTTTTATGGTGAAACTGAATGGTCTGATTGACTCTGTTTTGAAGCTTGTAATTAAGGTTTAGCTTATAGATTTTACCTTCCTCTTTTTTTCTGCAATAATCGAGCAAGTGAGGAGCAATCTGGGGCAGGGGATATGGATGTTCAGGAATAGGCTCTTCCAAAGATACCATATACGTTATTGAGTCAATTTTACCTTTGGCTAATAATTTAGCAAGCAAAAAGTCTCTTTTCTTTTTTAATAGCCTCCTGTTTTTACCAGTATGTATAAGACCCGGAGCATTGGGCAACACGGCAAGCATTGCGTTTTCAGCCCAGGTAAGCTGGTGAGGAGATCGATGAAAATATCTCCAGGCGGCAGCTTCAAGTCCTACAACATTTCCTCCGAAGGGAGCATGGGTTGCATACAGGTTTAGTATTTCGTTTTTTGAATAGGATAATTCGAGCCGTAATGCCTGAATGATTTCGATACACTTATTCAGTATAGTCCGGTTGCGTTGAGTGGCTAAGCGAACGACCTGCATGGTGACAGTACTTCCTCCGCTGATCACTTTACCTTGTGAAATATTCTGGCTTAAAGCTCTGGATAAGGATATCGGATTAACTCCCGGGTGCTTATAAAAGTATTCATCTTCAAATAACAGTAGGCATTCAATAAATTTTTCAGGAACAGAATCCCCGGCAGGAAACCTCCATTGACCATCTTTGGCAATATGAGCACCTAATAGTTTTTCCTGACTTGAATAAATGACTGTAGAGTAATTAACTTTGAATAAAGGCAAAGAAATAGAGAACCAGAATAGCAATAGAATGATAACTGACAGGGTTATTATTAACATCTGCCTGTTAGGGATTTTCTGAATAAATTTTCTGAAATATAGTTTCAATGTGTTGTAAATTGAATGAGGAAAAACAGACGCCCAATTTAATTAAATTTTATGTGTCAGAAAATAATTGTTCATATCCGATAAAATTGATTATTTATTTCAAGGAAAAAGTTTTTGTTAAATGCTTATTTCTTGCATGCTTCTGCTCATTTTATGTTCTCAAAATAGTGAACTATATGAATTATCGTTATTTATAGGTTGTGAGTAAACTTATTTAAAGGTACATTTGTGTAAAACGCAATTAAATTAAATTATGAACTCAAACTTTCAATCACAAAATCCATTGTTGGATAAGATATTGAAGAATATCAAATTTATTGTAATTGGAGTAATTGTTCTTGTTCTTTTGAGTGTATCCTTTTTTAGGGTTGAACCAGAAGAAGTTGGAGTAATTCTTCGATTTGGTAAGTATAGAAAAACAGTTGATCCCGGCTTAAATTACAAGGTTCCATTTATAGAATCAGTATATAAAGTTCCGGTTGAGCGACAACAAAAACTCGAATTTGGATTCCGTACTTCCAGTGCCGGAGTTAAATCTGAATATACACGAAGAGGTACACTTGATGAGTCGTTAATGCTGACAGGAGATCTTAATCTTGCTGATGTTGAATGGGTGGTTCAATATCGGATTGACGATCCATTTAATTACCTTTTTAAGGTGAGGAATCCTGAATCGACCTTAAGAGATATTGCCGAGTCAACTATGCGGCAGGTAGTGGGTGACCGCACTGTAAATGAGGTGTTAACAGTGGGGAGAACTGAGATTAGTGGACGGTTGGAAGAGTTGATGCAACAAGTTTGTCGTGAATATTCAATAGGTGTTAAGATAGAGCAAGTGGTATTACAGGATGTGAATCCTCCTGAGCAGGTTAAAGCTGCGTTTAATGCAGTTAATGAGGCTCAGCAGGAAAAAGAAACCTTGATCAATCAGGCTAAGGCTGAGTATAATAAAGTAATTCCTAAGGCTTCAGGTCAGGCTCAGGAAACGATTCAAATGGCAGAAGGATATGCTACTGAGCGAATTAACAATGCTAAAGGAGATGTAGCCCGCTTTAATGCGCTTTATACCGAGTATATTAAAGCACCGGAAGTAACAAAGCGTCGTATTTACCTGGAAACCATGGAAGAAATACTTCCTAAGCTGGGTCAGAAGATTATTACCGATGAAAGTGGAGCTAATGTATTACCATTGTTGCAAATGCAACTAAACCAAAAAAACAGTTCAGGAAATGGAAAATAAGGGATATATAATATCAATTGTAGTAGGAGTGCTCGTACTCTTTTTTCTATCAACGGGCACTTATATTGTTAATGAAACAGAGCAGGTTGTAGTAACGCAATTTGGTAAGCCCATAGGTAAACCGATTGTTACTCCGGGTATCAAATTTAAAATACCGTTTATTCACACCACCAATTATTTTGATAAGAGATATCTGGAATGGGATGGTGATCCAAATCAGGTGCCAACGAAGGACAAGAAATTTATTTTTGTAGATACGTATGCACGTTGGCAAATTACTGATCCGCTTCAGTTTTTTAAAAGGTTGACTAATGAACGTGGTGCTCAATCTCGTTTAGATGATATACTGGATGGTGAAACCAGAAATTATATTGCCAAGCATAATATTGAAGAAGCAGTTCGTTCAAGCAACCGAACTCCAACATCATCAGGAGTTATAGGTGAGTTGATAGGGGATAGCTTAATGACTATTAAAGTAGGTCGTGAAAAAATTCAGGATATGATTCTAAAAGCTGCGAACCAACAAGCAACTGATTTAGGTATTGAGATTCTGGATTTCCGTTTTAAAAGAATCAACTATGTTGAAGATGTTCGTACTCAGGTTTATGAACGTATGAAAAGTGAGCGTAATCGTATTGCTGACAAATTTCGTTCGGAAGGACAAGGAGAAGCTTCCAGGATCAATGGAGAAAAGGATCGAGAACTTAAGCGAGTGCTTTCTGAAGCTTACAAAACAGCAGAGGAAATAAAAGGTAAGGCAGATGGTGAGGCTGCAGCTATTTATGCCAATGCTTATAATCGTTCAACACAATCACGCGAATTGTATAGTTTCGTGAAATCAATGGAAGCATATAAAAAGACCTTTGATAGCCAAACAAGTATTATACTTTCATCTAATAGTGAATTTTATAAGTACTTGAAATCTATTAAATAAGGCGAGTAAGATATACTTAGGCTCGTAAGGAAGTTTGTTATTCAGATTTCTTTGCGGGTTTTTTTATGCATTAAAAGTAAGTGTTTATGGTCAGTTTCTTAATTACAGCTCTCCATAAATTATTTTCAGATTGTTTATTTCACAGATCTTAAATTCCAGCGCTGCCGTACGGTCAACGTCCCGAACGCTATCTGCTTTTTTCTTTGAGATCTCAGATCGCTAACTCAATAAATAATACTATTACATACACCCGCAAAGTATATATGTATAGTTCATAAGGAAATGGCAACTGGCATGGCAACCACTCATTTAATCAAAAAAAGATTGGCAGCCTCATCCGTTTTTCTTATTTCCTTCTGTTCGTTTTTTTCATATCCTGTCAACATTTTTTACTACATAGGGGTTTCCCCTGATTCAAAAATAGAGATATCCCTTTTATTTATCAGGGAATTTCTTATTTATCAAAATATTGTATTTATTTTAGCTTTGACATGTAACTTTAATTGCAAAACCGATGTATGATATCATGCTATTATGTACAATCATCCTCCAGTATTGTAATAAAAATCGAAGAGTTTTGCTGTTAGCGATAAAATGCTGATTTAATATGGAAAAATAATTTAGTGTTTTACCGTTAGTCAGAAAAGACCATAATCCATATTGGAGAATGCCGGAAATCCATAGAAATAGAAGGTGAAATTAAAATTTCAAATGACCATCAGGTTACATTTAATTATTTTGTTGAACTATTAAAAAAAGATATGAAAATTAATTCTTTCAAAACAAAAATGGCTTTGATAGCTATTGCAAGTGTTTTTGTTACGGTAGTTGCTTTAACAGCGTATTCCGCTATAAAGGGGTTTAGTGAGTCCCGTTTGAGGGCGAATAACGAGTTGTTGTTCAAGGCCAGGGAAATTGCCGGTGGAATAAAAGCCTCCATTGAAGTGGCACTTGATGAGACCCGTACCACGTCAGAGATGGTCACTTCGTTCAGAAAAACAGCTAAACTTAAAGTAGACCGGGATGATATAAATAATGTACTGAAAGAAATACTTATTGATAATAAATCGTTTCTTGCTACCTATACTTTATGGGAGCCCAATGCTTTCGATAATAGCGACAATCAATTTGTAAACCTACTGGGTCATGATGCCTCCGGAAGGTTCATACCCTATTGGACCCTAAAGCCCGATGGCAGTTTCAGCTTAGAGCCTTTGGTAGATTACGAAATAGAAGGGGCTGGCGATTATTACCTTTTGCCCAGGAAAACGCTAAAGGAATGCTTGATCGACCCGTATATTTATCCGGTACAGGGTAAGGATGTATTAATCATTTCAACAACAGTGCCCGTTATTATTGATGATAAATTCTATGGCATTACCGGCACCGACATGAGCGTTGATTTTATTCAATCAGAGACAATTGAAGAAAAAAAGGCTTTGTACAATGGTCTTGTCGATATTTCTGTAATTTCGAACAGCGGGATATATGCTGCAAATACAGCAAATCCTGATATGGTTGGTAAAAGCATTAAAGATGCCGGAAAACCTGTTGAAACGGAGATAGCTGCTATTCAGGAAGGGAAAGAAAGCATTAATGAAACAAATAACACGTTGATCGTTAAAACCCCGGTTTATTTCGGGCATACCACAACCCCGTGGAGTGTTGAATTACGCATTGAAAAAGACGTTGTGCAAAAAGTCGCTTATCAAAATTTATGGGGCAATATCATTCTCGGCTTTATCATCCTGCTCATTATAGTAGTAGTAGTTTATTTCGTAGTTTCAAAGTATTTAAGCCCATTGGTGGTTTTAGTTGAAAAAACTAAAAAAATTGCCGATGGCGACCTTACTACCCAGATAAATAACAACCGATCAGATGAAATTGGTGAATTAGGATTGGCTTTGTCCCAAATGACAATCAAATTTAAATCGGTTATTGAATCAGTAGCAACAGTTTCCAATGTTATTGTTGTTGCAAGTCAACAGTTAACTGGCAACACACAGCAACTTTCGCAGGGTGCGAATGCACAAGCAGCTTCAGTTGAAGAAATGTCTTCATCAATAGAGCAAATATCGGCTAATATAGAACAAAATGCTGAAAATGCACTTATGGCTGATAAAATTGCTACTCAGGCATCAGATAACGTTAGTCAAAGCAATGTAGCGGTAAAAAGCTCTACGCAATCAATTAAAGACATTTCAGATAAAATTGCCATTATTGGCGATATTGCATTTCAAACCAACATATTGGCTCTTAATGCTGCTGTTGAAGCGGCTCGTGCCGGCGAAAATGGTCGGGGATTTGCCGTGGTAGCTGCCGAAGTGCGCAAACTTGCTGAGCGCAGCCGGGAGGCTGCCGATGAAATTAATTTGTTATCGAAAAACGGGGTGCAAACGGCCGAAAATGCCCGTAAACAATTTGAAGAAATTGTACCGGAAATAAACCGTACGGCTGAAATAGTTCAGGAAATATCAGCGGCCAGCAACGAACAAAGTTCCGGGATGAATCAGGTAAGCAGTGCCATTCAAAACCTGAACCAGGTGGTACAACAAAATGCAGCAGCCTCCGAAGAAATGGCCGGCAGTTCCGAAGAACTTGCCCGACAAGCCGAAGAACTAAAAGAGATGATAGGTTATTTTAACGTTGGTGATATTAATGTATAAGGAGAAAACTCCGATAGTAAAAGCCTGAATTCGATTAAAAGCAAAACTCACTTTCTCCATGCCAGCGAAACTAAGGATAATACAAAAGTTATTTACCATCGATAAATGCTGGTGCTCAATAATCGAAAGAGAAGGGTGCATATAGTAAGTTTGCAGAAATAAATGAATATAAGGATTCTGATTTGGAGAAGTTTTAGAAACACGGTTGAAATTATTATCGCATGTTTGGTCTCAAGCGATTAATAGTTTAAAAATCAGAGTTTAATCATACGTATTCAGGCGTCGGATAGTTTTGTGTAATATATCCAATAAATTAAGTAATTCTGTATAATACCAGATGCTAATGCAATTATTAAAATGGTGTTAGCTCAGATTTACAATAAATACATTCCTGTTTAAAATAGGAATTCAATTCCTATCATAACACCAGAAGAGCTGCAACTTTTTTAATTGCAGCTCTTCTGGTGTTATTAACTTTTCCATAATTGAACCACTTATTGTTTTGTTTGTAGTATAATGAATCATTCACAAGTACTTCAGATACATTGTTGGTCTGATGAATATTAACACCTTTAGATAATGATTTAATATCTAGAGAGTACCTGTCCGATTTCAAATGGTCCTCTGGCCCATTTTTATAGTGCTATTTTGTTGATATTTTTGCTTTTTGATATTCAAGCTGATCATCAGATAAGTTATATAGTCCCTGAAGTATTAGTGCTTTAAACATCATGAGTCTGTCAAAAGGGGGGCGTCCTCCTTTTGATTGATCGGTACAAGTTTCTAGTGCCTGTATTAATGGGGCTTTGAAGATATTCCAATCAATAAATTCGTTCAATTTTTGAAGTGGGTCACCTAATTTTGTTAACTTTTCCACCAAAAAATGATCGTCAAATAGTCCAAGTGGGTTAATGTTTTTCATCATTGATAAATTTATAGTGTAAAAATACCATTTTTACAGCGTAAACAACCATCAAGTTATTGACAAACAACACATTATATCAACAAATAGTTTCTAGAGATACCCTCATGTTCATACGAAGCAGAGATGGCTTTATCTGACGATTGTTATGGCTTTATTTGATCTTAAAAATATTGACTGGGCATTAAGTGATAATATGACAGCTAAAGGTACTGTAGTTGCAGCTTGGAAAACGGGCATTTATTACCCTCTATTGATATTGTGCAAAGATTAATGAAGGTGTTCGCCGTAAGTGCCGACAACCTTTTAAACGATAATGAAAATAGCGTAGTGGAATTAGAAAACCACGAACTTAATGAGCAGTTAATGCTTATTAACCAACTTGATGAAGGTGAAAAAAACGCACTGATTAAGATTATTAATTCTATGCTAACTAAAAAGCGGATGAAAGACCTATTGGATGGTAAAGCTAAATTTTAAAGCATAAAAAAAGCCCGATTTCTCGGGCTCTTTCTTCTATTCTAATTTTTTTGTGCATATTGATTCTGCTAATTTCCGAAGGGATATATCAGCATGGCTAACATGTTTTTCTCTGAAAAATAATCGAGAAATTACGTCAAATATACTTACTCCTTCTTCTCCAAAATATTTACTGTAATTAAAAGAAGCGATATCCACATTAAATTCTTTGGCAAATTCTTCTATAAAATCTATTGCATCATCCCCAGTTATGCCTAAACCCTTCTCAACTAATGTATCCAAGGTAAGCTTCTTAGGATTAATTAAATTCAATCCTTGAATGTAGTTAAGTAACTTGTCATCCATTTATAAATGTTTCTTTATTGGTTTTGATACATTCCTATTGAAGTAACGTTCTGCCTTGCTTTCCTCCAGTATTCCTCAGGAGTATCGTAAATTAATGAATTAATTTCATAATACATAAAACTTAAAGCATCGTAAAACATTAATGCTTCCCCAACTCAAGGAACTGCATTAGGCAACGACTGTTACAAAATTCGGGTTGCCATAAAATCCAAAGGAAAAGGCAAGTCTGGCGGTGCAAGAGCTATTACTCATGTAATTGCTGTTCGTGAACATGTTTATTTGCTTACCGTTTTTGATAAATCCGAAAAGGAAAATATTTCCGATAAAGAGCTTCAGGAACTTTTAAAAATGATTGAATAAAAAAGCCCGGACTTGCCGGGCTTTACTTCTTAATTCTTATAATGGAAAAAACATTGTTTGAATAAGTTATACAACTTCTCAAAAGCTGTCCTAAAACTTTCCCAAGGGACAGTATTTAAGCCTGCTTCATTACTAACTTCTAATTTCCATATAAAATCATCCATAAATAATTCTTTAAATTGGTCTATGAGTTGATGTTCATACAACACAATTAAGTCTTCTTTATTTATCTGATATGCATAGTCGCCTATAATATTTATAAAATCAACAATTTGACTTAGCATATCTTTATTCAACTCTCTTAGGTCTTTTGCTTCTTCAATAGCATTTAAGATATTATCGATATTATAACTGATATATGGTTTTTTGTTTTTCAATTCCTTAACCCAACCCTGCATATTATTATTATCTAATAATTCTTCATTTAGAATATATTCTTCAATTTGAGAAAAGTCATTAAATAAAAGAACTTTACCATCCTTATCTAACAAAAGAAAATCTTTGTCTTCATTTGATATATCCATACCTGAAACAATAAGCTTATCTTCTCCATTCAGCTTTAATTCGACAATGTATTTCTTGTATTTTTCAGATATTTCATTCATTACTTAAAATTTCCGTTAATTTTTCTTCGAGTATCTCTAAACCATTTTTTTATTTTATTCCAATCACTTCCTGGTCCTCCAGGTGCTCCTCCTCCTGTAACTCCTGTTGTAAGTTGAGAATCACTTAAACTCCAATCAATATCTGCAGGATTTGGTCTTGGGTATGCATCAGGCCAAATATTTCCACGTCCTCCTTTTGATATATAGTCAGCAAAATCTTTACCTGCTGAATATAAATCAATTGCAGAAGCTCCTGTGAGTATTGCATGACCAACCCATTTTGGCCAAGCAGCATCTGAGGGGTCTGGCGTAACTAAATCAACCTGCAAAACCATTAGATATCCTGCTGCTACAGTTACTGCCCATCCATCCTCACTATCACCCCCGCTATTTGCGGCAACATCTACAACTACTTCACTAAAATTAAGCCTTTCAACTTCGGTAGACTTCCTGCAAATCAGTTTTTTAAAGGGCGTTTTTTATTACACATCAAAACTACATTTTTTCTTTAAAATGATCGAGACTTTCTTAACTAAGAAAAAGTTTAAAGATTTCTTTAATAAATATATTGCTGCGCTATAAAAGTAAAAAAGCCCGATTGCCCGGGCTTTTGTTTTGTTATAAATATCAAATTAACCAATCTGGTTGTCCTCCATAATACATATATCTCAACTCTTCTTTCAATCCTTCTACATCTCTGTCTTTTGGTTCAAAAAAGACTTTGAGTATATAATCTTTAATAGAAACAACATATTTTACTTCGCCAGACTTATTGATTACTTCAAACTCACCTCCTGTATTCCATTTTGATTTCCCAAAGCAAGTAGTATAAAAAAGAGGTTGGACTAAAGTTTTAAAATATGGAATTTTAACTTCCTTATCTCCATCCAACTCTTTTAATACAATATTTAACTCTGCAAACTTCAGAGTGGTTTTTAGTTCAATATGACCTGTCATATTGAGTTTCTTACTAACCTTTTCTTTACCAATAGTAAATTTGGCTTCCAACCCAATGTTATTCAACTGTTCCTTAATCAAGTAAAGGTTTTTAAACTCACTATTTTTATTTGCTGCTAAATATTCAATCCCTTCATGCAATAAAGCTATTATTAAAGCTTTCTTTTCTTCTGCACTGGATTTTGAAAAAAGGTCAAAGTCCAAATCTTGCTTTAGCGTTAAAATAGAGCCAAAACTAAGCAAATCTATACCATGCTTTTTATCCTTTTTATTAAAAAACTCAAATACAACCTTTTTAACCCCTTTTATCTTGAGGCTATCAGATTGTAATGTATAAAAATTCTCAATAAACCTACAATAGTCATTAAATTCTTGATTTTTATTGTCTTCTGAATTTATAAGTTGAAACTGCATAGAATTCTATTTAAAACTTAAAAGTAGGGAAATTATTTACTGGAAGCGGAAATATTTGCTTAGGTGGCAGTGATTTATGAAAATAAACATGTTGAGACACCAAAAACAGTTCTATTGCTTTTGCTGAAACCCTTCCGTCTGTTCTGGTAACAACATGCCAAGACTATGCCCGAGTAGGGTCCATTTTATTAAACTTATTAGCTTGATAAGCTGGCCTTCCATTGTTCCCGTCAACATTATCTTTTCGACTAGTAATACCATATTTTTCCACTCTAATTGCTCCCGAAACATCCATACTTGTTATTGCATAAACCAAATGAGGCTTAGGATTTCTGTTACAGTTTGCATGAATCCTAGAAGCTACGTCATAAATCCCATAAGTAACTACAACAGATGCTGCAACCATATCTCCGAAGGGAATCGGTCCGTCAATAGCAGCGGCGGGACCTGCAAATGTTAAAACTCCAGCCCAGTTTTCAGCACCCCCGTTAGATTGGGCAATATCTATTTGGTCGTTCGGAATAAAAGTTCCTGAACTGGAGCGAGTTTTTGTCCAAACAGTGCCTTTATAATATAAAGAATTACCACTGCCAGCATATGAATGAGTAGCCTCGTATTTATCACTAGAATCCTTGTAATAATCCATGGCTTGATCAAAGGATATATTATAATCTCCTCCATTTTGTACACCATCTCCATTTATATCTTCATAATATTGTCTCGTATCCCAGTTGCATCTGGGAATAAGACCTGGTAAATCCGTATATAATAATGGATTATTAAAACAATAAGAGTAAGGACTTACATTACTCATTGACTCACCTAATGGGTTTTTTATATGCCATCTTCCAATATTTGCATCATACATTCGGAAACCGTTGTCGTGCCAATCCAAGCTGGCTTCTTCAAACTCATCCTCCTGCAACTCTTTACCGTTGTAAAGGTACTTATTGACATTACCTCCTTTTTGAAAGGCTATACCAAACGGATAATAGGCACTTTGTAGTAACTCTGTTCCATTTATATCGACTACCAAGCTTGCATTACCCAGATGATCCTTGATATCAAACAGATATTGTCAGTGCTATTGCTTACATCGTTTTCCTTCACCATTCAAAATATACTGTAAACCGGCTTCTTCGTAGATTATATTACCGTCATAATACATGGTTTTATCATCTGCTGTTTTGGCCAGCTTTTGCCCGTTGGCATCGTAAATATACGAAATTGCTTTGTTATCGGTACCGGTTAATTTGGTTGGCAAATTAAGGTGGTTGTACTCTACGGAAGTAAGGCCTTTATTTTTATCGGCGGTAATATTGCCATTCAGGTCATAGCTGTATTCGTGGCTTTCCGTGGCTTCGTTATCTTTTAGGAGAGACCACCGAAGAAAATATCTTAAAGAATCCTGAGATGCTTAAACGCCTCAATGAAATTGAGAAGATGGACGATACCGACAAAGGACATATCCTTTCGGTTATTGACGGTTTTATTAAATCTATTAAGCTTAAAAATATTGCTGCACTATAATGAAAAAGCCTGGACAATGCCAGGCTTTTTGCTGTATTTTCATTCTAAAAAAGTTGTATTATACTACTATAACAAGGCATTTAGGACATTATAATACTCAAAATACACTTTATTATTATGTTTTAAAGAAAGCATATTTTTCATCAATATTTTATTGTCCTTATCTCCATTTACGACTAAATCTATTAAGTCAGATAAAAACTCTTTTTTATTTGTTATTCGGAATAACACAAAAGCCGATTTGACCTGCGAACTCTGATTGGAGTCTGGATTATGTAATATTGAATTTAAAGCTTCATATATTTCATCAATATATGATAATTGTAAGTTTTCAAAAATATAATCAATTGATATCAACTGAACATAATCATCGTCGTTCTTATATTTATATAAAAACCTAATGCATCTTTCGTAATCAATTGATAACGACCAACTAGTAGCAAATTCAATAAGGTCTGACACAAAAAGTCTATTTGGATTATCAAGGTTATTATTGATAAATATTTCTATTAGTTTTAAATTACTGGTATTAAACTCCTTATGCCTCTCAAGAAATTCACCAATAATTAAGAGATTATCTAATTTAAGTAATATACTTAAATCTTCATCATTTATTTTACCAATATTTATAAGTTCATCAAGACTTTGTGATGCGATACTAAAGTCATCAGAATTTAGTTTTCTTATTATATCATCTTTCATTAGTATCTCTATTACTTTTTGTCTTTACTCTGTCGAGAGCGCCTTTCACCTGTATTTTTTCTTTTATCCGCTGCAAAGCCTTGTCCAGTGCGTTTTCTATGTTGCTTGTAAGTTCTGCATATTCGTTTCTGCTGGTAATTTCATACTCGTAGCCCTGCTTGTATTCTAAAATGCCAGACGATAAAAAAATAGAACTCCTTAACGTGATTGATGCTTACATAAGGGATTTCAGAACTAAACAGGCATATATATATATAAAAGCCCCTGATTTCTCAGAGGCTCTGTTTTATTCTGCTAATTCTTTTTCTAATTCTATCTTCCGCTTGAAGTATACCCGCTCTGTTTCTTCATCTTTTTCTACTATAAGATTTTCATATGCTTTTTTATCCAAACATAATTCAGGATAACCAAAAATTGCCTGTACAAAGGGATAAATATCTTCTTCTTTATCTACTATTCTAAAAAGCCAATTAGTGTTTATTTTATCATCAAGCACTTCAAATAATTGACAAGGACAGGCAGAAATAAATCCATTATCATCTATTAAATAGGCTTGGTAAGTTTTAAAAATTATAATACCCATTACCAAATATTCCTTGCCTATTACTATTTCATTAAATTCTCCATTGCCTGTTACTCCAAATCGCCCTAATACATCATTATTATGAATTGGTTCATATTCGTAGGGGCGTAAATCTGCTCCTGTGTTTTTAATACATTGTACTTTCATATACTATTTGAACTTAAAATCATCAACATACTTCAGAACTCCATTTTCAAACTTACTCACATAATGAACAACAGCCTTAACCCCATTTTCAGATGTAACAGTATATTGCATTTTACTCCAACCTAACCAACGTGAATCTTTCATTCCTTCCATAACAACCTTACCTAAAGTTGGATTTGCCGTAATATTCTCCATTGCCATCTGTTCAGCAAGATTATTTGCTACAGTTCGTCCCGTCGAGCCTCTTCCAAGTGTAACTAATGCCTCCGTACTTGACTCAGCGGCAACTCTTGCACTTTTAACCCCTAAATTAATTTCAGAAGCATATCCAAATGTAAAGACCTCTGCTGCACATGTTGCAAATTGTATACCAGCTTCAAGATAATTTCCGGCATATAATGCGTCCATTGTTCGCGCACTAGAGCCTAAGGCTGGCCAATTGTATATGCTGTACCATGGCGTACCCCCACCAGATTGGGCAACATCTACAACTACTCCAATAAAATCAAGCCTTTCAACTTCGGAAGACTTCCTGCAAATCAGTTTTTTAAGGAACGTTGTTTACTACACAACAAAACTACATTTTTTATTTAAAATGATTGAGACTTTCTTAACTAAGAAAAAGTTTAAAGACTTCTTTAATGAAAATATTGCTGCGCTATAAAAAACAAAAGCCCGATTACTCGGGCTTTCTGGTTATATATTAAAACACAATATCTTCAAGTTGCTCTAACACCTCGATAGTTCCAATTTCATTATATGGAACTCCAATAAAAACATTGTCTTTCATTCTCAATTCTGAAGAAACATTAGAATAAATCAACTTAATTGTCATAATGTATGTCTTACCAACTGTTAAAACCCCACCACTAGAAATTTCTATAATCTCACCTGCTGTAAAATTACTATTATCTTTCCATAATGAAAAGCGAAAACCTACAGATATTGCTTCAGTAAAGTGTAATCCATTATCATTTAAATAATCAAACTTTACTCTAAAAACTAACATTTTTCCTGACATTATTTACCACTTTTAAACATCCAAACAAAACTTTTTGCGGCATTGAAAGCATTCAAATTTTGTGGATAAACTACACCTGCTAGATGACCATCTAACTCTTGAACCTGAACTAAACCGTAGCACCCTATGACACTTTGAGGAACTGAAATAACAACATTATATTCTCCTGCAAAACCAGAATTTCTCCAAAAATCCAATCCCATGGGATCCAACCAAAATTCTTTAACACCTAAAGTATTTGGAGCTGTGCCAAAGTTTAATCCTTTACGTAAGAAACTAGAATACTCTAATGATTCATATTTCTATACATATACACGTAATTTTCTCTCTTGGTTTGCTTGTCAATTCTAGTGTCTCCAGATAAAGTCAGTAACGCTGCAAAAGATAAAACTCTTGTTCCCCCAATAATAGCAGCATCTTTTATTGCTTCCCAACTCCATACTACTTCATTCGCAAGAGTAGCTGTTCCTGCAGCTACCATCATGGCATTACTTCCCCCGTCAGAGTTGGCATGAATTTGATTTTCTTGAAGCCTATATTTTACTGATACAGTATAAAAAGATCCATCCTCTCTGTACCAACCAGAAAACCAAGCAACCTCTGCACGATATGAAGTTAAATCTCCACTAGAAACCATA
>JBNKRV010000147.1:0-3433 GCA_050296935.1 Marinilabiliaceae bacterium
GATATTAAAGTAAGAATCAATCCTTTTGAATATTATAATATCGGAAATACTAAAGATGATTTTATTCACATTTTTGCAAATATTATGGAAGGACGAACTGTTTCTCAAAAAAAGAATCTATCGGAAAGAATTATTACTGAATTGAAATCAATGTTTCCTGATGTTCCAATTATTTCAATCAATATTAGAGATTTTGAAAAAGCAACTTATTGTAATAAATCGATGGTCTGATATCGAATGATATTATAAATGGAATAAAAAACGTTGGGTAATAAATAGGAATATGAGCAGTCTGCAAGACCTAGTGTAAAGATTGCCGGTTGTACTTGCTTTTGTCGGCAGACAGGCTATTCGCCTAAGCGGATTTAGTTCAACACGGGTGCTATAATTAAAAATCTTAAAAAATTAATCTCATGAACAGAAGACTTTTAGGTAATATTTTAATAATAACGCTACTAATACTGGTAGGATCAGGCTTGTTAATGTATTTAAAACCTTTCACCAAAAACATTGCTTCATTGCATACTTTTTTTGGACTACTATTTGTTTTAGGAATGGTCTTTCATATTCTGAATAATAAAAAACCTCTTTCAAATTATATAAAAGGTAAAAGACAATCAAAACTTAAAAAACTTCTAAGTCCATTGGTTTTCTTTTTAATTTTAGTTGTGGCATTGGGTTTATATTTTGACACCCCCGTTTTAAATAGTTTATACAAGTTTGGTAACGAAATTAGAAATGAACAAATTGGCAAAACAGAAGAACAGTTTGATTATGAGATTATTGAATTAGAAAAAGCACTGGGAAAACATACTATTGATATTGAGTTAAAAAAGGGCGCATCTTTTCAGTATCCATTGTTTGCTATTTGGATAGAGGACTCAACAGGGAACTATGTTGAAACCCTGTATATTTCAAGAGTAATCTCTTCCAGCTCATTTGATTATGGTAAAAAAATCAACAACAAATGGGAATCTGCCATTTTAAGACGACCGGAAGCCCTTCCCTATTGGTCGCACAAAAGAGGAATAATAGCCTCCGATGGTCTTTATGTGCCACTCAACAACGCACAAGATCTTGATGCTGTTTCTGGAGCAACACCAACAGGTAATTTTATAATAAAATCCAAAAGCAATCTGGAAAATTTAAGAAACTTTAAAGTTATGTTAGAGGTTAATCAGTCTTATGACTGGAATGACTATTATACCGAAGACAAATATCCTGATGACCCTATTTACTCAGGTTCCGGGCAGGTTGGACAACCTTCTTTGATATATGAAACACAAATCTCATCAAAAGAATTTATGTCAAAAAAATATAAACTCATGGAACTTACCGGACATGGTCATTATTCCGGAAAAGATGGTCAATTATGTAAGGACTTGTCTAAAATTACGACTGCTAAAGAAATTGTTGATAGAGTACTATTAAAAATTAATTAAATTATATATGTAAATGCAATTTAAAGGAAAGTCAGGAGAGTTTATAGTAGTAGAGCAAATCACAAGCAAAAATTGTAATATACTTAAAGAAATACACGAAGGTTCTTTAACGGTTTTATGGTTTGTTTCAGACAACAATAAACTTACTATTGATGGTGTTGAAACAAGCTTTCAGAAAAATCAAATTGTTTTTTTGACTGAGTTTCATAACGTTGAGGTTAATTCTATTTGTAATGCAAAATTGGTGAAATTTAATAGGCCTTTTTATTGTGTTTTAGATCATGATATTGAAGTGGGATGTAAAGGGGTTTTGTTTTTTGGAGCTTCTCAACTACCAATAATTAAAATTCCTATAAATGAGACTGAACGTTTTGAAACACTTTGGAAAATGTTTGCCATTGAAATGGCATCTGATGATGATTTGAAGATTGATATGCTCCAAATGATGTTAAAGCGATACCTGATTTTGTGTACGCGTATATTTAAAAGTCAATCAAACTATCCAACAGAAAAAATAGAGTTAGACATTGTAAGAGAATTTAATTTTTTAGTAGAGCAACATTTCAAAACAAAATTTAGTGTAGCAGATTACGCTGAAATTCTCAACAAATCTCCCAAAACAATTTCTAATCTTTTTTCTAAACTAGGGTCTAAAACAGCATTACAATATATCCAGGAAAGAAGAAGTCTTGAGGCCAAAAGACTATTACAATACTCCGAAAGACAAATTCAAGAAATTGCTTATGAAATTGGGTTTGAAGATGTACAAGCTTTTAGTAGATTTTTTAAAAATTTAGAAGGTGTTTCTCCATCCCATTATAGAGAACAATTCACATAGGCAATATTGCCAACAAGTCAGGAAATTCTACCTAACAAACACCTCCATTATCATAGCATCTTTGCATTGTTACAATAAAGTATCATTAAAAACAATGTAAATATGACAAATTTTAAAGTTCCCACCAGAGGAGATGTATCTGAAAACAACAAAGCAATATTTGATAATTTAACAAGTGCCATTGGCATGGTGCCTAATTTATATGCAACCATTGCATATTCTGATACAGCACTTTCAAATTACTTACAGTTTCAAAATGGAAAAACCTCGTTTACAAAAAGAGAAAAAGAGGTGGTTAACCTGGTTGTAAGTCAAATAAATGGTTGCCATTATTGTCAAGCAGCACACACTACAGTTGCTAAAATGAATGGTTTTACTGAAGACCAAATCCTTCAGTTAAGAGCAGGTTTTTCAGATTGGGATAAGAAATTAGATGCGTTGGCAAAATTAACCAAAGCCATTACAGAATCGAAAGGAAACCAGGTTGAAGATGAGTTAAACGATTTTTTTAACCAAAGCTATACTAAAGGAAGTTTAGTGGATTTACTATTACTAATTGCCGATAAAGTTGTGATGAACTATTTGCATAATATCACCAAGGTAGCAATAGATTTTCCTTTAGCACCAGAATTAGAATTAAAAACTGTTTAGCAATAAAGAGATTATGAAAACAATAAATTGGAAAAATGCAATAATTGCAGGAATTATAGGAACCATCCTATTTGATTTAGTAGGATTGGTATTTACAGGGGAATGGTGGGACATTCCAGGTATTTTAGGTGCTAAAACTGGTCTGGGTTTAACCTATGGCGTAGTAGGACATTATTCAAATGGAATTTTATTAGCAGTACTTTATGCGGGAATTGCACCCTCCCTTTGGGGTCCAAAATGGGTAAGACCATTAATTTTTGTAGCAGGAGAAACAGTAGCCTTGGTATGGCTGTTTATGCTTCCGTTATTGGGTGCAGGTGTTGCTGGATTAAACATGTCGCCAATGATGCCGGTAATAACCTTATTACGTCATATGGTATATGCTGTTCCTTTGATTTTCTTATTGAATTATGAAGCAGCTCCGTTATTGCAAACTAAGAAGTAAAAAGACACCCGTTTGTAAGTTAAATAAGCAAACCTTAAATCAAAGGTTTGCTTATTT
>JBNKRV010000148.1:0-6766 GCA_050296935.1 Marinilabiliaceae bacterium
ATGAGAGTTTCCGCTTATAAACAGCGATCTTCTTCCTGAAAATTATTCAAAATAGCCCGCTATTCTTTCATAATTTTCAGTTGAATCTCACTATTTATAGGCGGTCTGAATCCAAAATTTTATGTCGAACTCAGGTTATTAACCTGAGTTAAATCAAGATTTAGTTAATAACTCATATTCTTCAGGAGACCCGCAGGTGCACATTAAATTTCGATCGCCAAATGCATCATCAACTCTTGAAACTGTTAACCAAAATTTGTTCTCTCTGATCCAATCTAACGGAAATGCTGCTTTTTCTCTTCCATAAGAATGACTCCAATCATTAGCAACAACTATATAGTCTGGATGGGGTGCATTTTTTAAAACATTATCTACTTTATCCGCCTCTCCAGTCTCCACCTCTTTTATTTCCTTGTATATTCCTTTTAAAGCCTCAATAAATCTATCCAGCTCTTGCAATGATTCACTTTCAGTAGGTTCAACCATTAAGGTTCCATGTACCGGGAATGATAATGTAGGTGCGTGAAATCCATAATCCATGAGTCGCTTGGCAATATCTAATTCTGTTATGCCTGCACTGGTTTTAAAATGACGGCATTCCAATATCATTTCATGAGCTACTCTACCCTTCTCTCCTGTATATAAAATTCCGTAATCATCTTTTAAATGATGCGCCAGATAATTCGCATTCAAAATAGCTATTTCAGTTGATTTTGTTAATCCATCACTACCCAGCATTTTAATATACCCATAAGTTATAGGCAGCACGCTGGCACTTCCCCATGGAGCCGCTGCCACAACTGAATTACCCATACGCCCTGTTTTTACAACAGGATGAGATGGTAAAAACTTCACCAAATGTTCGGCTACTCCGATAGGACCAACTCCCGGGCCTCCACCTCCATGAGGTATAGCAAATGTTTTATGTAAATTCAGATGACAAACATCAGCTCCAATCAATCCCGGATTAGTTATACCTACCTGTGCATTCATATTTGCACCATCCATATATACCTGACCGCCATACTGATGAATAGTATCACAAATCTCAACGACTGAGGATTCAAAAACGCCATGTGTTGATGGATAAGTTATCATTAAACAAGAAAGTGTTTCTTGATATTGTTCTGCTTTTTCTTTTAAATCAGAAACGTCAATATTACCCTTTTCATCACACTTAACCACTACCACTTTCATGCCTGCCATTACTGCACTGGCCGGATTGGTTCCATGAGCCGAAGATGGAATGAGGGCCACATTTCGCTGCTCCTGCCCTATGCTTTTATGATATGCTCGGATAACCATTAAACCGGCATATTCCCCGGCGGCTCCGGAATTGGGCTGCAGACTAACGTCAGCAAATCCGGTTATCTCCGCTAAATCTCGTTTAAGCTCTGCAAATAATAAATGATAACCTGCAGCCTGATCGCCAGGTATGAATGGATGAATACCACCAAATTCAATCCAGCTCAAAGGAAGCATTTCCATTGCTGCATTGAGTTTCATGGTACAAGAACCCAACGAAATCATGGAATGCGTTAGGGAAATATCTCTGCGTTCCAATTTTTTAATATACCGGACCATTTCTGTCTCTGAACGATAGCGTTTAAATACTTCTTGTTGCAGATAATCACTCTTTCTTAAATATCTTGAATCAATAGTGCAAACCTCATCAATATCTTTAATTTCAGGAACATCAATACATGCAGCTCTGGCAAACACTTCAATAATCCAGTTCACATCCTCCAGGTTAGTAGTTTCATCAATACTAATACCTACATCTCCATTTTCGAAATAACGAAAATTCATCTCCAACTCGAGTGAATATTTTTCAATTAAATCTACCGAAGCATGCTTAGCCATTGAAAACCTGATGGTATCAAAATAATTTTCGTTTAATTGTTTGTACCCCAGTTTCTCAATCTCCGCCGTAAGCAGAGAAGCAATATTATGAATTTGCCCTGCAATACGCTTGATCCCTTCAGCACCATGATAAACTGCAAAAAAGCCTGCCATAGTAGCCAACAAGGCTTGCGCCGTACAAATGTTTGAAGTAGCTCTTTCTCGTTTGATATGTTGTTCTCGTGTCTGCAATGCCATTCGCAAAGCTCGATTACCGTTTGAATCTTTGGTTATGCCAATTATTCTACCGGGTATATGTCGTTTATCGGCAGCCCGAGCAGCAAAAAAAGCAGCATGTGGTCCGCCATAACCCATGGGTACTCCAAATCTTTGAGAAGATCCAAATACAATATCAGCGCCCCATTCTCCGGGTGGTATTAGCAGTGCTAAACTCAAAATATCGACCCCAACCGCAATTTTACAATCAGCATTATGAGCCTTATCAACTAGTTTTTTATAATCGATGATATTTCCATCTGAGTTTGGATATTGAACCAAAACTCCAAAATGCAAATCACTTAACTCACAATCTTCCCACTTCCCTATTTGTAATTCAATACCTAGTGGATTCGCTCTGGTTTCGAGTACTGATAAGGTTTGTGGCCATACTTTTTCGTCGACAAACATAATGTTTGCACCTGCCTTTACCATGGCCCTTGGCCTGGAATTAAACATCATAACCATAGCTTCAGCAGCTGCTGTTGATTCATCTAATAGTGATGCATTAGCTATTTCCATTCCTGTTAATTCGCAAACAACAGTCTGAAAATTGAGCAGTGCTTCCAAACGTCCTTGGGAAATTTCTGCCTGGTAAGGAGTATAGGAAGTATACCAAACCGGATTTTCAAGCACATTCCTATGTATAACAGAAGGCGTAATTGTATCGTAATAGCCCATTCCGATATAAGTATTATACACTTTATTCTTGGAGGCTATGTCTAATATTTTCCTATAGTATTGACGCTCTGTTAATCCTTTAGCTAAGCGAAGCGGTTCTGATAACCTGATATTCTCCGGAACGGTTTCTCTAATGAGAGTTTCCATTGAATCAACACCAATGGTTTTTAACATTTCATTGATTTCATGATCACGAGGACCAATGTGTCTTGCAACAAATTTATCTGTAGCCATTATTTAATTTTTTATAAGCAAAATGCAAACACTATTTTATAAATTCCAACCTAAAATCGGCCTAAAGTTAAAATAATAAGGGTTTTATAAAAATGATGAAAAGGGGTAATATGAATGATTTTTATCAGGAAAAAGAACCTCCCTGAATGCGACTCCATGCCGCCCTCTATAATTAGTATTTGTCTATAAAGTACAGCTACTGCGTTATTGCTCAAAATCCAAATCCTCATATACCCTGGTATACTGCGGTTTGATTTTTTCACACGCCTTGTATTTATACTTTATAATCCAAACACCCGACTTTATGGACAGGCACTAATTATGAGAATCATTATCAAAAAAACGGATTATTCTGCTTTTCGTATCCGATGGTAGATGAAGGCCCGTGTCCCGGATAGATAACTGTTTCATCAGGTAAAGTAAATAAGTTGGTCTTGATACCATTAATTAGCGTATCAAAATCGCCACCCGGCAGATCCGAACGCCCTACACTATCACGGAATAACACATCTCCGACAATTGCAAAACCTTCTTTAGGACAATAAAAAGTAATTCCTCCCGGGGAATGTCCCGGAACATGCAACACTTTAATTTGAGAACCTTCAAATTCAATTTCATCACCATGCTCAAAATGGGCTTTCAGATTCGGAGGATTTTCCTCAAGCTGCATCCCCATTTGTGCTGCATATGAAACAGTTTGCTCAATCCAGAATTCATCTCCCTGATGTGCTTCTGCTCCCAACCCGAATTCTTCACATACAAATCTATTTCCAAATACATGATCTAAATGAAGATGAGTGTTAAATAACCGTGCGGGAGTTAAATGATGATCGTTCATATAGGTATTCAGATGCTGTTGCTCTTCAGCTGTTAGACAACCCGGATCTATAACTATACTATTCCCGTTTTCGGCAGACAGAATATATGTATTCTCTTGCCAGGGGTTATAAGGTAGCGTATGTACTTTTAGCATTTTATATTGATTTTTAATATTATCGTTTAGATTAACTTTTCTGTTCCCAATATTCGACATTCATACTATTGACTTCCATTATTTAACAACTCCTTTTAACATGGGTACAAATTCAAAGTGGCCAAAATCTTCCTGACTGAATTCAGTTTCAGATTCTCTGGTAACACGTAACATGGTTTGTACATTTTCGCCAATAGGTATTACCATAATACCGCCCACGGCTAATTGCAGCAATAAATCTTCAGGGATACTTGGTGCACCGGCAGTAACAATGATTTTATCAAACGGACTAAACTGAGATAATCCTTTATATCCATCACCCAGATAGAAATTCAGCTGATATCCCATCTTTGGTAATAATGAACTACTCTTAATATATAATTCACGTTGTCGTTCGATTGAATAAACCCTGGCTCCCATTTCAACAAGTACAGCTGCCTGATACCCTGAACCAGTGCCAACTTCCATAATTTTATCCCCGGGTTTAACATTTAACAATTGAGATTGAAAAGCCACGGTATAAGGTTGAGAAATGGTTTGTCCGGCTCCTATAGGGAATGCTTTATCCTGATATGCAAATTGAATGAAACTACTCTCAAAAAACATATGTCGAGGCACACTCCCAATTGCCTGCAAAACCCTATCATTATGAATCCCCTTACGCGCAATATCCTGTACCAACCTATTTCTTAACCCTTTATGCCTGAATGTATCCATATATTTATTTAAATAGGCTATAAAAATAACGCTTATACCTAATTTCGGTTTAAAAAAAATACTTTTTTTCAGAAAATTCACTTTTATACAAAATATGCATTGTCGTTGCAATAAATAATTATCTATTCCGTTATCTTTAATGCTTGGGAACATTATCATATGGTTAAGAAAAATACTCGAGAGAGAGAATTCAAACGTATCAGACATTATTCGGTGACTTTAAGGCATTTGATAGCAGATGTATTTGCCCTGCTTTTGACCTATTATATTTTCGGGTTAAAATATGACTTACCATATCATCAAATATTTTCTTCTATAATACCATCACCTATAAAACCATATTCTATTGAAATTGTACTAATTACAATAACTTCCATATGGCTTTTTAGTTTTTATTTATCCGGCCACTATACTAATACTGCACGTAAATCAGGTTTACAGATATTAGGTCCTACCTTAATTACCTGCTTTGTTCTTTCAGTACTATCATTTTTTATACTAACATTATACACTGAAACACAAACACATGCTCAATCTCTTCCTTTATCAATCAGGTATTTCTCTCTCTCATTTTCATTTGTTTTTCTTTTCAGGATGATTTTAATTATCAGACATCAATATCTGATACAAAAAGGTAAAATTGTTTATTATGTGCTATTAGTAGGGAGTAACAATAAAGCCAAAGAGATAATCGAGAATCATATAGATTCAAAAAATCGTATCGGTTACATACGTCATTATCATTTTATAGGATATATTGACGCAGCTCCAAATGAAAATAACGATCTGAGTTCTTACATTCCACATCTGGGAAACATTTCAGATATTGACAATATAATTAAAAACCATTCATTTGATGAGGCCTTTGTGAGTTTACAAGGATTAAATCATAGAGAAATAAATTATGTTATTAATACCCTTCGACAGAAGAACATCCTGATAAAACTTTCTGTTGATATTAATGATATGCTGGATGGAACCGTAAAAACACATAATTTAGAATTTTCACCATTCATAACAATTACAAATTGTTCAATGCCTACATGGCAAAATACATTTAAAAGTGTTTTGGATTATACTTTGGCATGGATTGGATTGATAATTAGTTCTCCATTATGCATTGCTCTGGCTATTGGTGTAAAACTAAGTTCACCGGGTCCTATATTTTATAAACAAGAACGAATTGGTAAAAACAGAAAACCATTTACACTGTACAAATTCAGATCCATGTATATAAATGCTGAAGAAAATGGTCCGTTATTATCTTCAGATCATGATTCACGAATAACAAATTTTGGCAAATATTTACGAAAGTGGCATTTAGATGAAATTCCCCAATTTATTAATGTAATAATTGGGGATATGTCATTGGTTGGTCCTCGCCCGGAACGCAAATTTTTTATTGATCAGATTTTACCACGAGCACCTCATTACGCACACATTTTCACAGTAAAACCAGGCATTACCTCCTGGGGGATGGTAAAATATGGATATGCTGAAAATGTGGACCAAATGCTTGAGCGAATGCAATATGACATTCTTTACTTAGAGAACAGAACTTTAGTTGTGGATTTTAAAATTCTTCTTTATACAATCCGATCCATTGTATTTGGGGATGGGAAATAACCAAACATTTCCTGAAGGTTAACAAACTGACATCATTTCAGAATTATTGAAGCAATACAAATCAAACATAATTGGCTCAGGTTGAATTCATCTTATATTTTCAATAGCTTAAATTCTTTATATCCGTTATTATTTCCAATCAAATGAAGGTAATAACCGTAAAAACATTGATTCTCAAAAATTACTTGACCATACATTTGATGGCGTATTAATGTCGTTAAGTAAAAGCACTCACCAATTAGATCATGTAACATGTAAGTAACCTGATTGATCATAGTATTCCTGTGGTGATTTTTGACAGAACTCCGGAAGAGATCGAAGCAGATAAGGTAGTTATTGACAATTTAGTTTTTACTATCAACCTGAGTTCGATTAAAATTAGCGAGCTCAAAATTCAGTAAATGATTGATTTACAAT
>JBNKRV010000149.1:0-14284 GCA_050296935.1 Marinilabiliaceae bacterium
AAATAGTCCAAGTGGGTTAATGTTTTTCATCATTGATAAATTTATAGTGTAAAAATACCATTTTTACAGCGTAAACAATCATCAAGTTATTAACAAACAACACATTATATCAACAAATAGTTTCTAGAGATACCCTTATAAAGATAATATATTAACGCACTTGAGGAAAATAAGTTTGACTAGAAGTTTTTATCGTATCAAAATTATTGTTAGATATTCAGATTAACCTCTCTTCCAATTGTCCCTTCCAAGTCATAAATCCCTTTTTGTCTTCTGAATAATCATGAAATATCCTGCTGAAATCTTCCGGTTGATTTTCAATAAAGAACTGACGGCCTTTGTTACGGATGATGTTTAAGTCTTTATTTATAGAGCTGAGACGTTCATTGAAATTGTCTTTTTCAATATGAGTTATATTTGAGCTTTTTCAACTAGGGTGCTGAGCCCCTCAGTTGAAATAACTGGAGAAATTAAAGTAATTCTAAAAAGCATTTTTAGTTTAGAACCACAGGCCTTCAACTAATAAAATCGAGTTAATAAATGTCATTCTGTAATGCAGTGGTTAATATATTAGCTATATAATAAAAATATGGCTATATTTGTCTAATATATTAGCTATATGTATTCAATTAATCCAACACCTTATGAAATTGGTAAGGAACTGGCTAAACGCCACAAAGCCTTGCGTAAACAATTAAAGTTATCTCAATCAGATATGGCAGAGAGATCTGGTGTCTCTTTAGGTAGCTTAAAACGTTTTGAAACTACCGGACAGATATCTTTGGAATCATTGCTTAAGTTAGCTCACCTTCTTGACAGACTGGAAGATTTTAAACTAGTTTTCCAACCCAAAGAAGACCTAGGCAATATTGAGGATCTTTTTTCGACTAAATAGTAGGTAAAGAAACTGTTATGGAAAATATCAAAAATATTTTAGTGTCTTTAGAGCTTGAAGGCCAAACTTATGAGGTGGGAGAAATGGTAAGGGATAGTCGAACAATCTACTTTCGCTATAATGCTGATTTTTTGAAATGTGGTCTCAATATTTCACCAATTAAACTGCCTTATAATAATGAAATCAATTCTGCCGGTTCAGAACCCTTTGATGGACTGTATGGTGTGTTTAACGATTCGTTACCTGATGGTTGGGGAAGGTTGTTGTTAGATCGTTCCCTTGCATCTAAGGGAGTAAATATGCAAAATATAACTCCATTAGATCGAATGACTTATGTTGGAGATAAAGGTATGGGCGCTTTGTGTTACAAACCAAAGTTTGAAGAAGATGTTGCAATATCATATGAAATTGAACTCGATATGATAGCCCGGGAAATGGATCATATTTTAAAAGGAAGCGATTCTGATATAATTGAAGAGCTATTTACTTTAGGTGGTTCTTCCGGTGGGGCACGTCCTAAAATATTTGTTGAGTATAACAATGTCACCAAAGAATTAATGCATGGTCATCAAAAACTGGCAGAAGGTTTTGAAGATTGGCTGATTAAATTTCCATCATCGTCTGACCCTAAAGAGATTGCCAATATTGAATACGCTTACCATAAGATGGCTTTAAAAGCCGGATTGGAGATGAGCGATTGTAAACTATTCACAGGTAGGTCGGGACAAACATACTTTGGTACAAAACGCTTTGACAGAATAAAAGAGAAAAGAATTCACATGCACACAGCTTGTGGATTGATGCATGATAATTTTAGAATGAGCACCATGGATTATGGTCATTTAATGGACTGTGCTTTTCGGCTTGAAAAACATGTGAAAGTATACGAAAAAGTATTGCGATTGGCAGCATTTAATGTGTTTGCTCATAATAGGGATGATCATAGCAAGAACTTCTCTTTTTTAATGGATGCCAAAGGTAATTGGAGTTTCGCTCCTGTATATGATCTAACTTTTTCAAATTCAGCATATGGTTTTCATAGTACTATGGTTGCAGGAGAGAGTAAAAATCCGGGAAGGAAACATCTATTGGAGTTAGGAAAACATTTTGGAATAAAGAAACCGGAGCTGATATTGGAAGAGGTGCAAGATGCAGTTTCTCATTGGGAATCAATAGCTAAAGAATGTGGTGTGTCACAAAATGCTATTATAACGATTCAAAAGGCAATTAATGGAGTGAATAAAATTAATTAACGTCCTTTATTAGTATGAAATTTAAATGTAAGTCTTGAGTAAATATCGCATATCGCGATATGCGATATTTACTTTATGTCTATTTTTTTAATACAAATTTGCAATCTTCTCCATATTCTTACTAATCAAAGCCTCTGTTGTTCTGGCATAACGTTGAGTCATCTTTGTACTCGAATGACCCAGTGTTTTTGATACTACCTCTAGTGGCATATTATTCTCTAAAGCTACAGTTGTTGCAAAAGTATGTCTGGCCGTATGTGTTGATATAGGTTTGTTAATTTCACAAATAGTCCCAATTTCTTTCAAGTAGGCATTCATTTTCTGGTTACTAAGAACAGGGAGAACTGCTCTTTTTTCAATGAGTTCCGGTTCGTTTTTATATTTAACTATTAACTTTTTAGCAGCCTCAATTACGAAGATGGTACTCATCTGATCTGTTTTAGTACGTTTTTTATGAATCCAGGTAATTCCGTTTCCATCGGTTGTGATATGTTCACGTTTTAAAGACTTAGCATCGGAGAAGGCCAATTCAGTAAAACAACAGAATACAAAAACATCACGTATCTGTCTTAAACGTTCTATGCTTATTTCTTTATTGATAACTGTATCAAGTTCCTCTTTTGTCAGGTAAACAGCATCAACAGGTTTTAATTTAAATTTAATGGTTGCAAAGGGATCTTTCTTCATCCAACCGTTAGCCAAGGCAATTCTAACAATCTTCTTAAAGTTCTTTAAATACTTAATAGCAGTATTATGAGCGCATTTACGTTCGGTTTTTAGATATAACTCATAATTACGCACGAATTGATGGTTCAGATCTTCTAACGCAATATCTTCACGTTTGTATTGCCAACGTATAAAGTCTTTGGTGTGCATATAGCAGGTTTCGTATCGTTGAATAGTATCAGGGGCGTAGTCAATACCGATAAGTTTTCTTGCATTATCATTGTGTTCCTGGAAAACTTTCAGGATAGTACGTCTGGTTTCTTTTTTACCAACCATCTTTTCTTTGAGAATTCTTGGATTTATAGGTTGGTTATCCATAGTCATAAAATTAAAAAATGATTGGATTTTTGTTCTGTGAAGTTCAATGAGCTGATTGATTTTCTCAGCTTGGTCAGAATTACCTTTTAACCTGAGTTCGATTAAAATTTTTAGCATTCAGATTGACATAAAAGGCTGATCTACAAGGTAAATTTTGCAGGGCTAGCTCGCTAGCTCGATAAATTTAACGAAGTAGATCAGTTTTTTATGCAAAGCATGAGAGTTTCCGCTTATAATTATTGCGATAAGTGAATATAGAAGCAAAGTTTACTTTGATTATGCTGAACGCAGCAATAATCAGGAACTAAACAGCGATCTTCTTCCTGAAAATTATTCAAAATAGCCCGCTATTATTTAATGTGGAAACTTTATGATAGGACACATTGAACTCGCAAAATGCTCGTTTCATGATTTTCAGTTGAATCTCACTATTTATAGGCGGTCTGAAACAACGTTCTATCGAATACCTATATAATCTTGATTATATGAGATAAATCCAAAATTTTATGTCGAACTCAGGTTAATAATAATATATGCTTTTTATAATTCAGATGGATCGTTACTTTTGTTGACTCATACAGAGTGAAATATCATTTTAAGTTAGCCTGAATGCAAAAAAAAATATATTTGGTTCTATGGACCATTCTCATTAGCATTCCGATGCTTTCTCAGCAACGGATTACTTTAAAAGGTAAAGTGGTTACTTCAGATAATGAAGTGCTTGAATTAGTTAATGTATCT
Organism: Marinilabiliaceae bacterium; assembly: GCA_050296935.1. Taxonomy (GTDB): domain Bacteria; phylum Bacteroidota; class Bacteroidia; order Bacteroidales; family Marinilabiliaceae; genus Saccharicrinis. The sequence goes on from JBNKRV010000149.1 coordinate 3,934, forward strand.
GTAAAAGATCAACCCGGCGGTGCGATTACGGATGAAAAAGGAGCATTTGAAATTTCGGTAAGAGAGAAGTGGCCCTTGGTATTGGTTTTTAGCAGAATTGGATATGAAACTAAGGAGGTGGAGGTAACCGCTGAAGATGAGAAGCAGAAGATGAAAATCATTCTGGAGGAGAGGCAGGAGGTAATTGAGTCTATTGATGTGGCTGTAAAAGCTGAAAAGAATCAGAATTTTACTAAAATTGATTCGAAGTTATCCGGGAATCTGCCGGATGCTGCCGGTGGAACCATAGAGGCTTTGGTGAAGACTCAAATGGGGGTTTCTTCAAATAATGAATTAAGTTCGCAATATCGGGTACGTGGTGGTAATTTTGATGAAAACCTCGTGTATGTTAATGATATTGAAGTGTATCGGCCTTTTTTGGTTCGTTCCGGCCAGCAAGAGGGGTTGAGTTTTGTAAATCCGGAATTGGTTTCGGATATCCGGTTTTCTGCCGGAGGATTTGATGCTCGTTATGGCGATAAAATGTCATCCGTACTTGATATAAAGTACAAACGTCCGGTTGAATTCGGGGGGAGTGCTTCTGTTAGTATGTTAGGAGCTAATGCTCATGTAGAGGGAGCTTCAAAAAACAACAGCTTTACCCATATTACCGGAATCAGATATAAAACTAATCGTTATTTATTGGGTACCATGGATGTGTCCGGCAATTATCAGCCTTCCTTTTTTGATGTTCAAAGTTATATGACATACCGTATCAATGATAAATGGCGTATAGGTTTTTTTGGTAATATTTCCAAAAACAGATATGATTTTGAACCTGTTGACAGAGAAACATCTTTTGGAACCATCAATGAAGTCAAAAAATTAAAGGTATACTTTGAAGGGCAGGAGGAAGATTTGTTTATCACCGGATTTGGTGCCACATCAATTGATTTTTCTCCCAATGTTAATAATAATTTTAAACTGGTTGTATCCGGATATCGAACTTCCGAAGATGAAACTTATGATATTATGGGGCAATACTGGCTTCAGGATCTGGGTGAAGAGTCTGAAAGCGGTGATGTTATCTACAATGAAACACAAGGAATCGGAGTAGGTACTTACTTAGAACATGCTCGTAATAATCTATTTGGTGCGATTTCGAATTTTGCTCTGAGAGGGGCTCATTACATTAGTAAGAATAATCTGGAATGGGAAGTGAAGTATCAGTACGAACGCTTTTCAGATATTATTAATGAGTGGGAGATGAGGGATTCTGCCGGTTATAGCGTGCCCATTAACGATCAGCAACTGGTTCTGGCTTATGCTTATAATGGAGAAAATGATATTACTTCAAATAGAATAACTGCTTTTATTCAGGAAAACAGAAAGTTTGATTTTTCAAGTGGTATACTGAATCTGGCGCTGGGAGTAAGAGCAAATTATTGGGATTTTAATGAGGAATTTCTCATTAGTCCCCGCTTAAGCTTATTGTATACGCCAAACTGGGACAGGAAATATAAATTTAAATTTGCCACCGGAATTTATTATCAAAGTCCTTTTTACAAGGAATACCGATCTCAGGGTGAAGGCATAAATTATAATATAAAAGCACAGAAATCAGTGCATTTTGTAACGGGATTTGATTATTATTTCGATGCTTGGGAGCGTCCGTTTAAATTTTCAACAGAGTTGTATTATAAAAAAATGGAAAACCTTATTCCATACCAGGTTGATAATGTCAGGATACGGTACTCTGCTAAGAATAATGCAGAGGGGTATGCCACGGGTATAGATATGAAAATTAATGGTGAGTTTGTGGATGGGGTAGAATCGTGGGCGAGTCTATCCATTATGCAAACAGAAGAAAATATTAAAGGAGACTCTTATGTAAATCGATCAGGAAATACCATTAACCCCGGATATATACCTCGGCCTTCTGATCAAAGACTGAAATTTAGTATGATGTTTCAGGATTATTTAAGAAACAATCCATCATTCAAAGTCAATCTGAATTTTATGTACGGAACTGGTTTGCCTTTCGGTCCTCCGCGTTCCGAAAGATACTTGGCCACCAATCGAATGCCCTCCTACAGAAGAGTAGATATCGGTTTCTCAAAAGAAATTACCGGATCACAGCTTCATCCGGATAAAAAGAGAGGTACATTTGAAGATATATGGATTGGTCTTGAAGTATTCAATTTGTTTAATATAGATAATACTATATCTTACTTTTGGGTAACCGATGTAAATAACAGGCAGTATGCTGTTCCAAATTACCTGACATCCAGAAGATTGAATCTTAAGTTGGTTGCCAGGTTTTAACATGGGCGTTTCTTTTTTAAGGTTGAATTTACTTAGTGTTTGTCTATAAAGTCCAGTTATTGCGTTATTGCTCAGAATCCAAATTCTCATATACACAAGTATACTGCAGCTTGAGTTTTTCACACACCTTGTATTTAAATTTTTATAGTCTAAACATCCGACTTTATGGACTGGCACTATCTAAAAGATAACTTCATTAACCTCTTTGAACCCGATGATGTTGAACTTTTGTTATACCAATTAAAACTATAGATGCGTCGGTATAATGCCGGGCTGAATTCAGGCTGCTTCAGGAAAGAAGAGAACTGGAAGACACATTTTGAATTTTATTCGGTATTAATGAATATTTCGAATTTCATTAATGGTTTATTCTTTATGAAAGGGTTTATGTTTTTAATTCTTCCCAATGCAGCTCATTAAAGGTTGGTATTGTTGATAAAACTCATCTCAATCCACGTTTAATTATTATAAATTTGCCTCAATCATTAATTTAAATATCATAATAGAGATGAGCAATATACTTAAAACTCCACAAGATTATATTAATAGAGAAGATCAGTTTGGTGCCCATAATTATCACCCGCTTCCTGTAGTATTAGAAAGAGGTGAAGGAATATTTGTATGGGATGTGGAGGGGAAAAAGTATTATGATTTTTTATCAGCTTATTCTGCAGTCAACCAAGGGCATTGTCACCCTAAAATTGTTAAAGCACTAACAGATCAGGCTTCAAAATTAACTTTAACCTCACGAGCGTTTTACAATAATGTTTTGGGTGAGTTTGAAGAGTATATAACCAAATATTTTGGGTACGAAAAGGTACTACCTATGAATACAGGTGCAGAGGCTGATGAAACAGCACTTAAGCTATGTAGAAAGTGGGGTTATGTGAAAAAAGGAATAGCAGCTAATAAAGCCAAGATTATTGTTTGTGATGGCAATTTTCATGGTCGTACTATTACCATAATTTCCATGTCAACAGACCCGGATTCGTATGAAGGTTTTGGACCATTTACTCCAGGTTTCGAGGTGGTTCCGTATAATGATCTGGAGGCATTGGAAAACGCATTTAATGATCCTTTTGTGGCCGGATTCCTGGTTGAACCCATTCAGGGAGAAGCAGGTGTTTATGTACCGGAAGATGGCTATTTAAAAAAGGCATACGAGCTGTGTAAAGCACATAATGTTTTATTTATTGCCGATGAGGTTCAAACGGGTATTGCCCGAACCGGAAAATTATTAGCTTGCGACTACGAAGGGGTTCGTCCGGATATTTTGATATTGGGTAAAGCCATATCGGGAGGTGTATTTCCTGTTTCAGCAGTATTAGCAGATGATGAAATTATGTTGTGCATAAAACCAGGAGAGCATGGGTCAACGTATGGTGGTAATCCACTTGGTTGCAAGGTGGCAATGGCTGCACTTGATGTTGTGAAAGATGAGGGACTGGCAGAAAATGCAACCCGTCTGGGGGAAATATTTAGAGAAGAGTTAAGCAATATTGATTCTGACATGATTGAGTTGGTTCGAGGAAAAGGTTTGCTGAATGCTGTAGTGATAAAGCCAAAGAATGGGAAAACAGCGTGGGATGTTTGTGTGGCAATGAAAGAAAATGGTTTAATTGCAAAACCTACTCATGGTCATATTATTCGATTTGCACCGCCTCTGGTTATAACGGATGAGCAATTACATGAAGCTTTGGCAATCATTAAAAAAACATTTTCTCAATTTGAATAATGCTCAGGTTTGAGATTTTCTATTTGTAAATAGCGGTTTGAATTTTTGCCCCATATTGAGTTATTTTCTAATGGTAAAATGATTATATTTAAGAAACTATATTCTAAAAATATTCTCACCATGGAAAAGGAATTACTTTTACTTCACAGTCGACTCAAAAAAATTGATGAAAGAGGATTTGATCTGAATAGCTGGAAAGCTGGTACTATTGCAGTATTAGATTCTATTCTCGGTCCTGAAAATCATAAAAGAAAGTTGATTGAGGATATTGATTTTCAGAATAATAGTTGGTCGTTGAGGGATACAACCGGAGATGTTGATTCGGTGAAAAGAATCTGTGCTGATATTATGGAGACTATCATTATGGAAATTGAAGCACTTGGTATTAGAGAACAGGATTTATCAGCAGAAAAGAAAGAGACCATTAATGAATCGAAAGTTATTTCTGATGCCTTGCATAATGAGCTGAGTCAATCACAGCTGGAGGATTTGGTTAATTTATTAAAATCCGATAATGTTAAGAAAATAGATATCGTTGATAAATTGAAAAGGTATGGATATGAGGTTGCACCCAAAATAATGGCCAGCATTTTATTGACACCGGAATTAAAAAAGGTTCTTAAATCTGATTGATAGAATCACAAGCTAACTTATTTTAATTCACCATAGCAGTGATATGTCTCATGTTAACAAGTTCTTGATTTAACTCTCATAACGAAGCTCTAATGCATAATTCGAGCTAAAGAGCGATTAATTCTATGATTAACATAAAAAGAGCCCTGAAGAAAATATACTTTAGGGCTCTTGTCTGTTAATATCCTTATTACATTTTATCAGGAACATCAATTCCCAATAACCACATGGCGTTTTTGATGGTTTTACCTACTGTTTTGCAAAGCACCAATCTCATCATACGTATATCCGCGTCTTCTTCAAATAAGATAGGATAGTCATGGTAAAACTGATTGTATTCCTTAGCCAGATCAAAGGCAAAATTAGCTATAACAGCAGGTGAAAATACCTTTCCGGCTTCAGCAACAATATTAGGGAAATTCGAAATCATCCGAATCAAGTTGTTTTCTTTTTCTCCAATTTTAACATGGGTTGGAGCTTCTTCTGCAACTTCAATACCTTTTTCAGCTGCTTTTCTGAAAATGGATTGTATACGAGCATGGGTGTATTGAATAAATGGACCGGTGTTACCGTTGAAATCAATAGATTCCTGTGGGTTGAATGTCATGTTTTTACGAGGATCAACTTTTAGGATGAAGTACTTTAATGCACCTAAAGCAATCATACGGTATACCCTCTCAGCTTCCTCTTCACTATACCCATCCAGTTTACCAAGCTCATTTGACATATCACGAGCGGTTTTAACCATGTCATCTACCAGATCATCAGCATCCACAACAGTACCTTCTCTCGATTTCATTTTTCCTTCAGGAAGCTCTACCATACCATATGAAAAGTGAACCAGTCCTTTTCCCCAATTAAAACCAATTTTATCTAATAATAAGGATAATACCTGGAAGTGATAATCTTGTTCGTTACCAACAACATATACCATTTTGTCAATGTTGAAATCGTCGAAACGTAATTTAGCTGTACCAATATCCTGAGTCATATATACAGAAGTACCGTCTTTTCTTAATAGTAACTTTTCGTCCAGACCGTCTTCAGCTAAGTTACACCATACACTACCATCTTCACGTTTGTAAAAAACACCTTTATCGAGGCCTTCTAAAACCATATCACGTCCTACAGTATAGGTGTCAGATTCGTAATAAATCTTATCAAAGTCAACCCCTAATTTTTTATAAGTAACATCAAACCCTTTGTATACCCAGCTGTTTAAAGTTTCCCAGTCACCATATACTTCCGGATCTTTGGTTTCCCATTTTCTAAGCATTTCTCTGGCTTCCAGAATTAGAGGAGCGTTGTTTTCAGCGTACTTATTAAGTTCTTCACAAGCTTTAAACTGCTCATTCTCTTCGTCATTTAAACCTTCTTTGGTTTTCTTTTTAGCTTTTAGTGAGGAATAAACAGAAGAAAAATCTTTGCTGTTTTTGATGGGTTCATATTTTTCTATCTGATCGGCAATAATCTCCTTAATTTGAGCTTTATATTCCTGATCAAATTTAACGTAGTAATCACCGACCAACTTATCACCCTTAATTCCTGTAGATTCCGGAGTTGCTCCATTTCCCCATTTTTTCCAGGCCAACATTGATTTACAAATATGAATACCTCTATCGTTTACGATGTTGGTTTTTACTACCTGATTGCCATTGGCTGAAGCGATTCGGGATAAAGAATATCCTAATAAGTTATTGCGAATGTGTCCTAAGTGAAGTGGCTTGTTGGTATTAGGGGATGAATATTCAATCATCATTAATGGTGATTTATCATCAGCCATCTGATAACCATACTTTTCTTGTTTTGCAATGTCATTAATCAGGTTGAGCCAATAGTCAGTTGCCAACTCAATATTTAAGAATCCTTTCACAACATTATAGTTGGCAATATTTTCATCTGAAGATTTTATAAATTCACCTATATCTGTTGCCGTGTTTTCCGGAGATTTTTTTGATATTTTAAGTAATGGAAATACAACAATGGTAAAGTCACCGGTTAAATCTTTTCGTGTAATTTGAACCTGTGCCTGATTCTCATTAATTTCCTGGCCATACAGCTCTTTTACTGCCTTTATTACAGTGCTTTTTAATTGCAATTCAATATTCATAGTAACCACTATTCAGCTTTAATATTCTTAAGAAAATGCAAAGATATAAAAGTTATGGACTTAGAAATGAATTTTAAACAATGCAGAATTGGAATTTTATGTTGTGGATTGAATGTTTTTTGTATTACTGAGGTTATTAATTTGAATCCAGAATTTTATGTCGAACTCAGGATATTAATGCCTGGATATTCTTATTAAGAATAATTCAAAAATTATTTATGCGATCTGGGATTATCTATGAGTTCAAATTCTACATCAATGATGTAAGTACCACTGGTATTTATTCCGTTATAAGTTGCAGGAATCCATTGCCAGTTTTCAGGAAAGGATTTTGCTACTTTCATAACTTCTTGATCTAATAAAGGGTGTAGCTTTTTTTTAAAATGCAGACTGCTTATTTTTCCATGTTTATCAACATCAATGGCTAAGGAAATTTTACCATTGATGTTGTACTGTTTTGCTTCATCCGGATAGTTAATATGACTTGTTAAATATACATGCGGAATGATAGGGCTTCCTTTAAAAAATACAGGGGTCTGGATGTAATCTTCTTCATTATTGCAATTTGCAATTTTTGTAACCTTATTGATATTATAATCATATTCGAAATCAAAAACTCCATCCAATGAATAATAAATCCATTTCCCATATTTAACTCCATTCTTATAGAAACCGCGTTCAATTACATAAGTTTTGTACTTTCTCAGGTATTTTCCATGTTTAATTGCAGTATCATTTTTTAATACATCAAATTGCTCATAGAAAGATCCATTCTGAATTCTTCGTGTGCTGGTATCCTGTGCTTTTGTATTCGCAAAAAAGATAAAGCAAAATAAGCTTATATATATAAGTCTTTTAACCATCAGAATTTCTTTACAACAAAAAGTAACGGAATTTACAAATAGCATCAAAAAATGATGTTGTTATAAATTCCTTTTTAGATAATCACTCATCATTCTGTACAGGTGTAGTCGTGTATTGCCTCCTGTAATATTGTGATTCCGGTTAGGGTATACAAACATATCAAATTGTTTGTTTGCCTGTATTAGCTGCTCGGCATATTCTAAAGTATTTTGAAAATGAACATTATCATCAGCCGTTCCATGGATTAAAAATAGTCTTCCAGATAGATTTTCAGCCATATTGATTGGGGAGTTCTCATCGTATCCTTTGGGATTTTCCTGAGGTTTTCTCATAAATCTTTCCGTATATGCAGAATCATAATATCTCCAGTTTGTTACAGGAGCAACGGCAATACCAACTTTAAATATACCATCAGCTCGTGATAAGCAATTACAGGCCATAAAACCACCATAACTCCATCCCCAAATGGCGATTCTTGATTCATCACAGAATTTTAATGATCCGAGGTATTTAGCAGCTTCTATTTGATCTTCAGATTCGTATTTGCCTAATTTTAAATAGGTAGATTTTTTAAATTCTTCGCCTCTGGCACCAGTACCTCGTGGATCAACACATGCAACAACAAAGCCTTCTGATGCTAAATATTGTTCCCAACCAATTCTCCATTCGTCTAATACACTTTGAGAATTAGGGCCACTATATTGAGTCATTAAAACAGGATATTTCTTATCAGGGTCAAAATTTAATGGTTTTACCATCCAGCCGTTCAGTTTAATGCCTTGAGAAGTCGAAAAGGTGAAAAACTCTTTTTTTGAAGTCTGGTAATCGTTGAGTTTATTTGTTATTTCGTTGTTGTCTTCAATGGTTCGTATACTTTTCCCCATTTGGTTGCAAACAGTGTAGGTGTTAGGGGTAGTTGTGCTTGAATACTCATTTATAAAGTATTTATAGTTTGAACTGAAAGTAGCATTGTTTATGCCTTCCAATGTGGTGAGTTTGGTTTTCTTTTTCCCGTCTAACCTTATGGAATAAACTTCCCGTTGCAGAGGAGATGATGCCGCAGCCTGATAAAATAAAAGACCTTTATTTTCGTCAAACCCATAAAAATCGGTGACATCCCATTTACCTTGAGTTATTTGTCTGATTTTTAAACCAGCCATAGAATACAAATGAATGTGATTATAACCATCTAATTCTCCAACATAAATAAAGTGCTTTCCATCGTTTAAAAAAGTAATGTTATTCAATACATCTTCTGAAATATAGTATTCACTTCGGTAAGTGAAAATACTTTTAGCAAGTGTGGAGGCGGTGTTTGCTATCATTAAATCAATTTGATCCTGCGATCGGTTAAGCTTGATAATACCTAACTTTCCATCTTCCATAGTCCATTTAATCCGTGGGATATAATAATCTCCATCTCCGGTATCCATTGTTTTAGTAGTTCTGTTTTTAATATGAAAAACATTAACGGTCACAACGGAGTTTTTTTCTCCTGATTTTGGATACTTGTATGTGTATTCTCCTGGATATAGTGAAAATTCATCATGTGTTGGATGACTTCCTTTGTACATCGGGAAAGAGTATTGTTTTACATCGGATTCGTCAAATCGTAAATAGGCCAGTTCCATACTATTAGGAGACCATTCCATGGCTTTGTTAAAGGAAAACTCTTCCTCATAAACCCAATCCGGAATTCCGTTCATAATTTTATTAACTTCTCCATCTTTGGTGACTCTGGTTTCTGTTCCGAACTTAATTTTATAAATATATATATCATTGTTCTTAACAAAGGCAATCATTTCTCCATTGGGAGAGAAAGTGGCACCAAGTTGTTTGTCATCTTTAGATATTGGAACAATTTCTTTTCGTTTGATATCGTATAAATAATAGTTTGCCTTAAAAGTATGGCGATATATTTGTTCCTTTGAGTTGTATATCAATATTTTTGTTTCAGTTGGGTTTAAACAGTACCCTTGAATATTATCAATCGGACAGTCTTTAATCTCTGAAAGATTCATTAATTCGGAGATTTTGTTTCCGGAGTTATATTCAAATTTCACAATTTTATTGCCTTCAACGATTGAGGTATAATGAATTCCGTCATTCATTGACTTTATATCTCCAACTCTTTTTATCTTAAAAGTATTGTCCTTATTTAAATCTTCAAGGCTGATTTTATTGTTTTGAGCAGTGATGAAAACTGGTAAGCAGATAAAAATATATAACAATATTTTTTTCATTTCTTAATAAATTTAGTGTGTACTGAATTATAAGTTGAGTGTGTAATATCTCAATTAAACATTTGTAATTGTGTTTGATTTAGTAGTACTATACATCTATATGGACAGACTACTATCAAAAATAATTCCAACAGCAAAACTAGCAATAAGCAATCACTAATCAAATTCTTCAATAGTAATTGATTAATAACCTGAGCTCAATACCATTCTTAGAATTTACCTTATTAACCTGAGTTCGATTAAAATTTTCGAATTCAGATTGGTATAAAAGGCAGATATACAAGGTATAAGTGATTCCGCTTATAAGCAGTGATCTTCTTCCTGAAAATTATTCAAAATAGCCCGCTATTATTTTATAATTTTCAGTTGAACCTCACTATTTATAAGCGGTCTGAATTCAAAATTTTATGTCGAACTCAGGTTATTAAATAATTCTTTTAAGGTATTCAATAGAGTAATGTA
>JBNKRV010000150.1:0-3360 GCA_050296935.1 Marinilabiliaceae bacterium
CTCAAAGATATATAGCAATGAAAGGGCACTATTATTCTAATATAGTACTCCATTTTTTGATGACCTAGAGTCGAGAATACCCAATTTCTATGCTATGCAAAATTATGGTGAAGAGTAGAGGGGCATTTAAGCTAAAGATGAATATAATTCAGAGGCAATGAAAGAGATCGTCATAGGAAAACTGACTCACAAAACAATTTTACTGCACAACCATATTGAATTATGAAGCTGATTCTTAGTAGATCTTTACATAAGCTAGAACAAAGTAACAGTTCTAATTAGATTTAATAGTTCGAGTGTCAGTATTTGGGAAATTAAACGAAGAAGCTGATATACAGATGACTATTTTTTTAGAGAAGCATGGTCACACGTTTAGTCGGCACTTTGTAGTACAAATAAGGAATGGTATAATATTGATTATCCTAAATCAAAATAAAATCCATGATGCAAATTATCATGTATTGTATTTGTACCTGGTAGTGTAGACGTGAACAAAGTAAACACAAGAGGAGTTCTTTATACTAAATAATGAGTGTTTCTAACAAAAGCTAATGATTGATTAGTTCAATTATTGATTTCTTCATTTCAGATTTGGTTAATATAATTAATAAGTGTTTTTATGAAAACAAATATGTACTCTATATAATAGTTTTTTTACTTTTTCTTATATTTCTTGAGAAAACTTTAAACTGATTTTTATAGTTATGTGTGGTATGGAGCAATGGTTTATAATGATAATGTTTCATCAAAACATTGGATAATCAGTTATGCAAAGAATGGAATGAAATAATAGTTTCATATTTAAGACAATAAGCATCTGGACCATCACATTGTAATGATGAACTAAAACCAGACTTTATAAATATGATAAATAGAATAAAGAGGGCATACCATGAAAGTTTTTAACATCTGGACCATTCGGATTGATATCATTATAGGAAGACATGTGAAGGAAAAGTTGACGGTTAATCATGACACAGCTCTATTATTGTATATGGTGTTATATAGATCATAAGAGCAATATCAACAACTTTATAACATGACTTTGCACGAGCAACTTGAAACCGTCTGATATTATAAACTTTGCCAACATCAAATTGAGGAGCTTTGTCTGATACTTCATCAGCAGGTATCTCAGCATAAATCACATTTCCCTAAATAAAAGTCGAATAGGAAATAAGTTTTTTTTTGTAAACTGTAATAACACTTTATTTCTTAACTGTCAAGTTTATATGGACTTGGAAATGAATATTTGATTGTTGTATTAATGATTTACCATGCTGTCTGTGAAAACCATATCAACATGCAGTATAGGGCCATCATCAACAGTTCCTCTGTACTCCCATTTTCTGTTGTCCTGCACTTGGATTTGGGCATTTTTATCTCATAGAGATAAGTTGGAAAGTGGCTTAATAGACAACCTGAATAAGATTTAAGAAATAGGAAAAATATCAGAAGTATTTTATCGAATGTAAAATGTGGGGAAAATAAGATATAACTAAAACAAAGTAAGAAACGTGGTTTCAAAAGATAGTTGATTACCATTTATATGAGAAAAGGTAGTAATATATATAATAGTTGCATATTGCCTCATTGTATAGAAAAGTGTGCAAATATTTCCTTATAGACAATATTCTTTGTTTCATCACTCCATTTTCCATTTTCATCTTATATCAGAACTTTTAAACCTTTTTTGGAAGTAACTCGAGAGAAAGCTACATAAAGCTGATCATGTGTGAAAACTGGCTTTTTAGATAGACAACGACATTAGATAAACTTTGTCCTTGACTTTTGTTAATTGTCATTGCATAGCATACTTTGATAGGGTATTGCCTTCTTTCTAGAACAAATGGCATCTTTGCAGTTTTTAGAGTGAAACATATGCGCGGGATCAAACACAATAGCTGCTTTGAGTGCAAGTCATGTCAAAGGTTAAATTACAAATAGAAAGATTAACATATATACATAAATATTTATGATGTATTTCTCCAATGAAAGTGTGAGTACTCAATATTTACAACAAAAGAGGGATAAACATTGTGTTCCAATGTGTTTTTTTCAAGAAGTCTGAGGAATTGATATTTATAAGAAACAAATGAGAAACACTGTCTTTCAAGGAGTGGGTTTGATTTGCAAAAAAAAAACCTTTAGGATCTAGAGGCAATCAAAGCAGTGGGTTTGATTTGCACAAAAGGCTTTAGGATCTAGAGGCAATCAAAGCATAGAAAGGAAGATAAAAGCTACAAATTTAAGATAGTGCAAGGAAAAGGTAAATATAATCAATTTTGCAGATAAAAGTTATAGCAACCTTAATATGTATACAATAAAAATTACAATTCAGAATTAAAGTAATATCAAAAGTTAGAAAAGAAAATGGAAGTGAAGCATTAAATACCAAGTTCCTGTTAAATATAAATCATGTAGGCATAGTAATTTGTTTTATGCGTGGAATTAAGTAATAAATATCGTATAGTGGATACTAAAAATAGGCAATGAATTAAGATGGTTAGAGAAGCACACATAATCTAAGAAGGATCTAAATTGAAAAACAATTGTAATAGATTACCTTTTTTATTGAAAGAAAGTTGAACTCCTTGAAAGTTGTTTGGTGAAACACAAACGCAATGCCCTGGTAGTAATGAAGTCAAAAACTTAATTAAAAATTTAAGGAAATATATCTAGAAAATGGAGACAAGACTCTTTGGATAGAAAAAAAATGCAGATGAATACATATCATTAAGTTAAGGTAAGCATGGTACATGCAATGCATTATGAAATGTACTAATTATTCAGAACACAATATTTATAGGAATATATTTTCCAACAACATTATACTTGTAGAAGATATCTTAAATACATTAATGAACACAAAATTACTTTGATCATGTATAGATAGCATCTTTAATAAAACAAAAATTTTATGCATAGATAACATCTTTCTCAGCATGAACCATGCCCAGGTTCCCCTTCAGCTCATCCAGTTCACCCTCCATCTTTTTTCTTCTTAGCATGATGTGCAGCTTTAGATGCCTCCTTCATCTTCACGATTTTGTCAGTCACAACGGAGCGCATCCAACTCAGCAGCCAGAGCACTCCTTCTCACCCATTCCGCAACTTGAGCTTGCAGCTTCTCAGTCTCCTTTCTTGCTGCAGCAAGCTTGGCCGTCAGTCCCTCCACATGAGACTCCAATTCGTTGTTCTTCGCACTGGCAGCAACAAGCGGTGCCTCCAAATTATCAACCTTTGCCTCAATTTCCACCTTCTAAGCTGCGGCTCAGGTGTTTGCTGAAATGCCATAGAGTAAGATAGCATGCTCATCTCTGCATTTGTCTTGAACCCGTTGAAGCTTTCCTCCACCTC
>JBNKRV010000151.1:0-8482 GCA_050296935.1 Marinilabiliaceae bacterium
CTGCGTTCAAACAGCTTTTCTTTCTTAACGTTTCGTTTACTGATTTTTTTAACGCTTTTTCATGAAGGCGGAAATGCTACCCTGATATTTGAAAGACACCTTATAACCCGTTAGAAATAAAGATTATGCTAAGGTTAAATAATTTATACTGGACACTAATGATAAAAAATCTCTATTTTTGCTAAAATATTAAGTTCATGACAATGCAGAAATATCAAAAACTACTCGAGAAATTAAAAGACAATAAAACGTGGCCTCTTTTGTACATGTTCAAATTTATCGTCCCAAATGAGGAAGGTAAAGTTGAAAAAGTAAAATCTTTACTTCCTGAAAACGGAAAGGTTTCTTTTAAACACACGAAAAATTTAAAATTCGTATCTATCACATGTAAAGCCTCAATGCCTAACGCCGAAAGCATTGTAAATGTGACATCTGAAGTAAGTAGAATTGAAGGTACAATCACCTTATAACATTTCATTTTATCAGAATTTCACTATTTTTAATTACAATTCATAACTATAATGCAATTATATAGTTATTAATTAATATATTTACATTCTCTGACAAACATCATTATTGCAAAACGATAATATCTTGAAAAACAAACGAATTAAAAATGATGTAATATGGATGTAAAACATTGGCAAGACTCAGAAAAAGATTGGAAGTTTTATTACGACGAGGGAATATCGTATTTAAATACATGTAAAAAACTCATCATTAAAAGAGGATCATTTGATAATGAATTTATTTACAACTTAGCCGTTTTAGCGGGAGAAAGACTGGCATTAGGTTTATTGTTAAGTTATGATTATATTCCTTCTGCCACTTCATTGTCGGGCATGCTTCAAGAGGGTAAAGAATTTTACACACTGGATGATGAACTTTTAAAAGGTGCAAGATTCATTAATAAGTTTCAGTTTTTTTGCTCTTTAGAAGTAGTTCCATTAACTGTTCCAAACGATGAAGAACTTAGTTCTATTGTGAATTATATTCAGACTATTTATGATTTCAGCGAACAGAATCTGAATGAAAAAGTAGTAGTTGAATAAAAAACAAATACCATAAAGAATTATTAATAACCTGAATTCATCATTACATTCTGGATTCAGGTTCATACAATTTTCCACTATCAGGAAGATTGTTTTTTGTATAATGCCCATCCAAAAAACGGGTGTCTGGGCTATAAAACGCGTATAAAAAATTTAAGCCGCAGCATACAGCGCATATGAGGATCTGGATTTTGAGCAACAACGCAGCAGTTGAACATTATAGACGAACACGATATAGTTTCCTATAAACATTTCTTCTCACCAGTATATCCGGAAATTTATTTCCATTCAATCAGGAATTATTGTATAGATTAAATAATCTTTTACTTTTGCTCAATATTCAAATTCCTTATTTATGAATTTTTTAGATATTGCTGACTATGCAGGTACATGCGCTTTTGCCATAAGTGGAACGTTATCTGCCACTGAAAGGAAATTAGATTTATTTGGTGCCACATTCATTGGTTTTGTAACAGCAATTGGAGGAGGTACGATCAGAGATTTATTAATGGGAAACACGCCTGTAACCTGGATGAAAAATCAGGAGTATTTTATTTTTATCCTTATTTCTATATTATTTACGTTTATCTTTTATAAGAGAATCATTAAATTAAGGCATACTTTATTTTTGTTTGATACAATAGGTATAGGTGCTTTTACAATAATAGGTATTGATAAAGCCTTAATGTTTGGAATTAGTGAGCCACTTTCAATGGTAATGGGATTATCTTCTGCCGTGCTTGGCGGAGTATTAAGAGACACACTTTGTAATGATGTTCCCTTAATATTTCACAAAGAAATATATGCTACAGCCTGTATTGCAGGAGGATCTATATATTTATTTATGGTATATCTGGGTGTTCAGTTGTACTTTTCGCAGGCAGTTACCATCCTGGTGATAATTATTATTCGACTCGTTGCCATTAAATACAACTTAAGCTTACCCAAAATAACCCGGGCTCAAGAATAAAAAACAGCCATAAAATATTTGAGATTCCCAGAACAGAGAAGAAGTACATAAGCATTTACTAAGTAATTGACCCTGACTCCTCCATTATACAAATAACCTTCAGATAGAAATCCCACAATTTATTAACTTCTCAAACAGTATAAAAATCATTATCATCCAATACCTTAACCGGATTTACTGCTTTCTATTCTTTTAAAGCTTTATCTGCTGAATCAGCCGTTTATATCAATCTGAATTCGGAAATTTTATTCGAACTTAGGTTAATAGTTTCTTCAGTAAGTTTGCGGTATCAATTCGATATCTATCAATCCCATACATCTTAGAATCACAACTCATTACAGCTCATATATTACATTACAACCATTTACGGTAAGTTATTTAAAAAAATTTCACAATACCACGCTTGTGAAGCTTTACCAATTTCACCATGAGTCCGGCATTATGTAATTTTAGATATTAATCCACATTGCAGTTAAACAGGTGGAGATTCTTGTTTTTCAATAGATAACGATTTTTTGAATTCCATTTTGTGTACTACATATTTTTTCTGGTGAAAGGTGCGTATTTGAATCTTAGAGCATCGTACAATTGCTTTACTTTTTCATTTGGTTCAGAGCTGCGTTTTATTGTAATGATTTGATCTTGTAAGTTTTGTGCAGATGGTGTGGCTGGAAAGTATCTATAAAAGCAATTTCCTTATTCTTATTTCGCTTAATTCTAAAACACGAAAATTTATTCTCTTTCGATTTATAAAACCTCGATTTTTGCCACTGGATCTTAAACATTTTCAACTAAATGCCCCCAAGGTTTTATACTATATTCCTATTCAAAAATTCCAACACAAAAAAAGGATGATTTTCCATAAAAAGAAAACCATCCTTCGTTTTTAAAATAAACTCTAGTTTAGTGTATTATTTCCATCCCGGATTCTGTTCTAATACAGCATCAAGATTAGAATCAATAGTCGTTTGTGGAATTGGAAATAAGTTCCACCCTGATGGCTGGGCATTTTCGCCTTGAAAATAAGGACTCTCTGTGCCAGAAAAATAACCATATTTAGAAATTCTATCTACGGCTACTGTTCCTCCCATTCTTAATAATGTACACCATCTACGTTCCTCACCATATAACTCTCTTGCTCTCTCATCTAAGATTAAATCAATAGATACATCACCACTTGTAACCAAATATGTACATTGAGCTCTGTTTCTAAGCACATTAATATCTGCCGCAGCAAGATCTCTTTGATCTGCTCTAAAATATGCTTCTGCCCTTAATAAATATGTTTCAGCTAATCTGTTTGCATATTCATCACGATACATATTTGAGCGGTTTCCTCCATCTTCCAGATCTTCATATCCCCAATCGTCAATCGGAGCCAATTTTGAACTTATTGGATAAATATTTTCTAAAGATGTCGGATCCAACATATCTTTGGTAACCAAAACACCATAATGTGACGAAGTTTCATCCTTACATACAAATTCTCTTCTCATATTTACGGAACTATTTCTTATGTCATCCCAATAAACTCCTTCCCATATTGTATTCTGAGCCATTTCTGTTGGAGCTATACTTGAAACTCCTCTTCCACCAACGTAAGCATCAATCATACCCGGCCATGGAGAAGAGTTCCCATCTATATCTTTATAAGTTTCATTCCAATTGGCATTTCTTAAAACAGGAGAAAATTCACGAGGATAAGACAGGTAATTATCACCTTTATGCTCTTTATATACCTCATAATCATTCTGAAGTGTCCATAAGGCTTCCATATTACCTTCAGAATAATCTAGATTTCCTCTTTGGAATAAATCAAAAAACACATCACCATCAGCATAATAGGCTTCAACACCATTCATTGCCTTACCTCCACCTTCCACAGATCTTGAACCAAATCTACTAGTCATTAACGAGTGTAATTCAATGGCTTTTGAAGCATACTTAACCGATTGATTTAAATACTCCGAATTGTTACCCTGATCTGTTGCTAAAGCCAGATATGCTTCTGCTAAATAGTGATAAGTAACACCTTTTGCTACTTTCCCTGCCTCAGCCGGATAATCAGGCATATTAATAAGTGCCGCTTCTAAATCACTAATTGCCTGTTTATACGTTTCCTCCCTTGTTAACCTCACAAAATCATACTTTGGAGTTGTGTAAAACTGTGTAACTATTGGAACTCCGCCCCACATTTCGCCCAGAGTTAAATACGCAAGCCCCCTAAAAAACTTAGATTGAGCAACTATATAATTATAATCATCTTCATTTTCCCATGTAATTTTATCTGATTCTGCACCTTCTAAGGTTATATTAGCATAACTAACCAACTTGTAAAATGCATCCCATAAATTTTTGATCATCCAATTTTCAGTGGACCAGGAAGAATAATTTGAATCGCCATTTCCACTGCATCTCCAATAGGGTGTATCAAACATATCTGCCCCTTTTCCTTTCATAAAGAAGTTGTTCTGCATCCAATACCTGACATGAACATACATCATAGTCACACTTGCATCAACCTGAGAAACAGTGTTAAATGAGTTTTCAATGGTATAAAAAGTCGTTGGATTTTCTTCAATAAATTTATCATCATCACATGATACATGACTCAGACTTAAAAAAACCAGACTTAAAACTATATAATATGATAATCTTTTCATTTTTCAACAAATTAAAATTTTAAATCAACGCCAAAAGAAAATGTAGAACTTAATGGATAACCGTAAGAATAACCACCTCCTAAAGTTTGTCCTGTTTCTGGATCGCCACCTTCCCAATTCGTAATTGTGAACAGGTTGGTTGCTGCAAAGAATACTTTTAAATTATCGATCCGTAAATCCTTCACCCAGTCTTGCTTAAACTTATAAGATAGGTTCAAATTCTGTAATCTGACAAAGCCTCTACTTTGAAGAGGAGTATATCTATTATCTGTATAATTTACTCTTGGATACTTATTACTTTTATTTTCTGATGTCCACCATCCGTGGTTTAGGTTGTTATCATAAACAACATCACTAGCTGTTCTGTAGGCATAGATATTTTCTGATTTATAATAATCTCCACCTCCAAAAACACCTGTAAATAAGGCATACAATTGAAAATTTTTATAATTTACAGTATTGGCAAATGACATCCTGAAGTTTTCTTTTGAATAACCTAAAATGGTTCTATCATCAGAAGTGATTGTACCACTTTCATCCGTATCTGAAAATTTTACATCTCCCGGAGTAGCTCCATTTGCATTTATATATTCAGTATCACTTTCCTGAACTATACCAATTGGTTTATATCCATATATAGCACCTAATGATTTACCTAAAAATAACCAATTTGAAATATCATCCTCACCATCGCCGTATAGTTCATGCAGCTTGTTTCTATTGATATAATAAGTTAATGTAGAATTCCATTCCCAATCACCTTGTTTAAAATTGGTAGTATTTAAGGAAACTTCTAATCCCCAGTTATTAATTTGTCCCATGGTTTCATCCATATATTTAATACCATTGGCCATGGAAGGGATATTCCTGACAAAAACTTGATGTTCTGTTTTAGAAACATAGCCATCAACATCTAAATTGACTTTACTGTTCATCATTGTTAATTCAAAACCTGCATTAACAGCTGTAGTTTCTTCCCATCCTAATTCCGTATTTCCAAGAGCATTAACTCCTTGTCCCCAAGCTACTTTTGAATCATTTCCAAATGAATAACTATAACCTCCACTTTGACCTAAGGCTATGGTTGATAAAGTTCGATAAGGATGTAATGCCTGGTTGCCATTTTTACCCCAGGAAACTTTCAATTTTAAATAATCAATAGCGTTGACATTGCTCATAAAATTCTCTGAAGAAACAGTCCAGGCAGCACCTATTGATGGAAATACACCCCATTTATTATCTTTACCAAAGGTAGAACCTCCATCACGACGAACAGATGCTGTTAAATGGTATTTGTGATTATAGTTATAACTAGCTCTACCTAAATAACCTATATTAGTTTTTTCTGTATTATAAATATCCGTTATTTTTTGAGTCTCAGCATAAGTTAATCCATTGTAACCCAATGCTGTATTACCCAGTGCAGAAAAATTTTTACCAGTCATTTTCTTGTAATGATAGTCATATGAATCTCTTGTATAAACAGCCGTTAAATCAAGATGATGCAATCCAAAATCAGTAGCATAATTCAAAATATTATCCCAAACGAAAGCCAGGTCATTTGTTCTTGCCACATAACCATTTGCTTGTGCTAAATAACCACTAACATTTGAAGAGTTATATCTCTCATCTGAAGTACCTTCTGCCACATAATATCCTTCATGGGTAAAATAATCTCGTTGAGTATTTTTAATCGTATAAGAATAATTCGTTCTATAATTCAGTCCTTTAATCCATGGACATTTAATAAGTGCATGACCACTTAATACGGTTGTATATAATACATCATGATCATCTATTGTTCCACTATTTACATTCCAAAGTGGATTTACTCTGTATATTCCTTCCGTTGCCGGATATTTTTCAAGCAAACTATTCTCTTCATCTCTATATGCTCGTCCATAAGGAGTTAATCTAATGGCTTGATAAATATTATAAACACTTGGACCAGAATAATCATTAAATGAAAAATTAACATTGGTTCCAACCTGTAACCAATCAGTAATATCACTGGATAATCTTGTATTTAGAGAAGTTCTTTCATAATCATCACCAATTAAAACGCCTTTGGTTTTTGTATGAGAACCTGAAAAATAATAATTCATTTTTTCATTGGCTCCTGATATAGATAAATTATAATTCCGGTTCGAACCTGTTCTTTCTACTAAATCCTGCCAGTTAACAGTTTTATTATTGGCATAATTTTCAACTTCAAAATCCGACATCCAACCTGTTGGGTCAGCATCTGCAGCAAGTCCTTGAAGTAAGTTCACTTTCTCCACCCATTTTTCGGGACTTAAAACGTCAGCCTTATTAATTACTGAAGAAACGCCCATTGAAGTATTAAACGTAATAACAGGTTTCCCTTTTACTCCTTTTTTAGAGGTAATCATTACCACCCCATTAGCAGCCCTTGAACCATATGCAGCAACAGAGGTAGCATCTTTTAAAACTGAAATACTTTCTATGTTTGAAGGATCAATGTCACGCATAGATCCCATAAAAATTATACCATCTAAAACAATTAATGGATCTGTATTCCCACTAATTGATTTCTGCCCACGTACTAATAACCTAGGCGTTTGACCTGCCCCTTGCTCTTGCGAAACAGTCATACCAGGAACTATTCCTTTAAGAACGCTCATTGCATCTGTAGCAGGAATCTCTGATAAAGGAGAATCTGCAGTTTTAATTCGGGTAGAAGCTCCCGTAAAGTTTTTGCTCGTTGTTGTTCCATAAGCTATCACTACAATCTCTCCTAATTCGGATAATTCATCCATTAAGGTCACATTTATCTCCACCTTACCTTCTGTATTAACTACTTGTGATTTAAATCCTACAAACGAGAATTGTAGAGAACTTCCTATAGGTACATCTAATGCATACTTACCTTCAAAATCAGTTATTGTTCCATTAGTTGTATTCTCTACAACTACACTAACTCCGACTATTGCATCTCCAACAGAATCAATTACTTTTCCTGTAATTTTTTTCGTTTCTTGTGCATACATATTAAGAGAACTAAATAACAGTACTATAAAAAGCCCTGACATTAACAAAGGTTTCTTAACCCTTATTCCTATAGTTCTTAAAAAAAAATTAAATATTTCCTTCATTGTGATTTAGTTTTATTTTTCACTTGTTAATCATTTTACACAAAGCCACTTACAACTATTTGTGTTACAATAATCATTTTTCTTCTGAAAAAAATCCTCTATGCTTCAGAATAAAACCTTCAACTGGTCAGATCTGACATATGTTTGAAGTTTTAACTATCTAAAATCATGGATTAAATCAGATAAACAATATTGTCAGAATTCAACTTTTCATAGAATATGAAGTTTGTATTTCGAACGGAGGATGTTTTAAAATTGCATTTCTTCATAGGACTCTGTTTTTTAATTATATAAACCTATCTTTAAATATTTTAATGTTTCAAATGTGAATCATTTTTATATAAAAAATGTGTAGATATCATTCTTTATGGTTGAATTTTAATTCATTCAATGAAAGATCATCAACAGAATCAAAAGTGACTTAATACTCAACCTTATTGAATGATTTATCTACCTATGGTAAAAAATATTTAATGTGATCAGTATTAGATGGATTTATGATCATCTTATATTATGTTTGTAAAATAAGAGGGAATGTATTAACCTGAGTTCGACATAAAATTTTGGATTCAGACCGCCTATAAATTGTGAGATTCAACTGAAAATTATGAAAGAATAGCGGGCTATTTTGAATAATTTTCAGGAAGAAGATCGCTGTTTATAAGCGGAAACTCTCATGCT
>JBNKRV010000152.1:0-2791 GCA_050296935.1 Marinilabiliaceae bacterium
TGGCTGGGCTATTGCTCAATTGGAACGAAGTGTAAATCGCTAATGCCACTAATAGTTATATGATTGTTGGCAAAGTCCTATACAGGGAACCATTATTAAAGTGGATAGACTTGAAAAGAGAGGCTATATCAGCCTTTCTAAAATGTATCAATAAATGTCCGGTAATCTTTTTAATAAATCGAATTCCTTATTGACTTCGTCGATCTATCGATTCCCCATGGTGTAGAGAACCGCCTGGTATGTTCCTGAATTTAGAAAGTCCAGTGGGCTTTGTAAATGAAAGGAAGGAGCGAAGATCGTGTATGCCAGGTGCTGTGAGAGCTTCTTCACCAGGCTTTTGCCTGGTGGCTGGCTACTTGATTGGCAGTAGTTTTTTAATTTTTAGATAATATTATCATTAATTTAAACTTCTTCAAGGTTTATTTTTAGAGACTTAATCAAGTTTTTTAAATCTTGTTTAAATTCTTTCAAATCTGTTTTAGTTGTTTTGACATTATTTAATATAAAATCGTATGGAAATAGATATTGTTCGTAATCATCTGCATAAAATCCAATATGTGTTTTAGTTTCCATATGCTTTGTTTTTACTTCTACCAGATAGGATTCTCCTTTTTTTTCAACCTTTAATTTTTTAAAATCATTGAGTGGAAATCCAATTTTTTCTGAAGAAGTAAAGGTTTCTTTTTCTGTAAATAGAAAAGGAGTTTTATCAATAGTTATTACAGAATCTAGTAACCTGAGTTCGATATAAAATTAATGGCTCAAATCGCTTATAAATATTGAGTTTCAAGGAATGTTTGCGAAAGCATAGCGGGCTATGGTAAGCAAGTATGACGCAGAAAATCGGTATTTATAAGTGAAATTCATAGCTTTTCATTAAATAATCGATTTATGGCTCTAAATTTTATCACCATAGCTCGCTATGTCTCAAAAATTTAGAGCCGTAAATCAATCATTTACTGAAATTTGAGCTCGCTAATTTTAATCGAACTCAGGTTAGTATTATTTGAGATTCTATCATTTTTTCATTTTTATAAGTATTCAATTTGAGGTTTATAACACCTGTTTTTTCTTTTAGCTTCTATACTTAATTCTGGTCGATACGTTTTTGAAATTAATGATTTTTTTGGGCCACAGCCAGTAAAGAAAATTGCTAATAATAAAATGAATACGGTATTTGTGATTTTAATGGTCAATGATTTTAGATAATTTTAATTTATGGTTTTCGTTTTCAGTGTATCGGTTGTGGGTTTTTAATATGCCGTTTTCATAAACATATTCATCATAATATTTATACATAGGTTTATATTCAAACCAACGTCCGTTTAGTGGTTGATTATCCTTATAAGTACAGGTAACCATTTTATTGTTTAAAGGATTTAAAGTTTCGTCAAGTATGAGTTGGTCATTTTTAAAAGTCATATTAGCAATCAGTTTTCCATTGCTATCATAAACTTTCTGAACACCTTCTTTTAAACTATTTTTATAATTCGTAATAACTGTATTATCAAGCAGATTTAACACTTTTAAACCATCTATAATTTTACGGTTTTTAAAAGTCCCAAAGCCTAACTGTTTACCCGTAGCTGTTCGCCAATACACCGAATCAATTTCTTTGCCATAAATAGTAGTTTTTAATATATAATTGGGGTTTGGAGGGCTGTGTTCTATGTCTTTAATTACCACACCATTTTTATAAAAACGTTTTACAACGGCTCCGTTATATATACCGTTGTAAATTTCACCATTTTTATATTCTGTTGTGTAATCTATGGTTCCGTTTTTTAAATATACGGTGGTTAAACCATTTAAATCTCCGTTTGTGTACGTTTCGGAGTGGGTAATATTTCCTTGCTCATTATAGAAATTTACTTTTCCTTCCATAATTTCATTTTCCAAATTGGAAAAATATCCATCCATTTGTAAAACACCATTTATATAAAAGTCCTTAACCTGAAAAAGTGAATCATTTTTTTTCTCTACAATCCTATAAAAATGTGCGTTTTTTTCAGTAGTCTCCTTCCAATCTTTATCAAAATATATTTTTGATTGACAATAAGTATTAAGACTAATAAATAAGCATAGAGTTGTAATTATAATTACTAAAATTTGTTTCATTCTTTTTTATTTAATTTCTCTATAATACATTTACGTTAATTATTGCCAGCGTTTGGCATATGGCCAGAACCACCTTTTTGTCAATTATACTTCACAAATAGAATTCACAGCTCTTCAAAACCTCACCTATCTATCTGACCGAGTGGCGGATTTGGCTATAATGCCCTGCATGAGCAGCAGTGCACCCACACCCGAAGTTCTTGAAAAAGTTTAAAAATACAGATTATCTTCAATAAACCTCGGATGTGGGTCATTTTTATCCATAGGGTGTAAGTCCCGAGTGGGTGGAGGTAACGCTTCGAACCATTAGCAAGTGACACTTTTTGCCACTGCAAAAACGTAGTCGTCAAGGGTGACCTTGGGAGTGAAGGAAGTCAAACGGCAATGGCATAGCTATCATGAATACCTTATGAAATATATTGTATACATGAATAAATTACGGTACTGACGGACAGAATTGTAGCGTAGCGAAAATCACAAATACCAATTGTAAACCAGATATGGCATATGCACGGAGTAGAAGTCGTATGGGTGGCTGGGCTATTGCTCAATTGGAACGAAGTGTAAATCGCTAATGCCACTAATAGTTATATGATTGTTGGCAAAGTCCTATACAGGGAACCATTATTAAAGTGGATAGACTTGAAAAGAGAGGCTATATCAGCCTTTCTAA
>JBNKRV010000153.1:0-3250 GCA_050296935.1 Marinilabiliaceae bacterium
AGGAATGTTTGGGAAAGCATAGCGGGCTATGGTAAGCAAATATGACGCAGAAAATCGGTATTTATAAGTGACATTCATAGCTTTTCATTAAATAATCGATTTACGGCTCTAAATTTTATCACCATAGCTCGCTATGTCTCAGAAATTTATATTGTAAATCAATCATTTACTGAATTTTGAGCTCGCTAATTTTAATCGAACTCAGGTTATAACTTAAATGTTGCTTTAATTTATTTAATAGGGTATGCAATTCTCCATTTGTTTGTTAGTTTTTTACAAATCTAAAAACACTTCTTTCCATATCCATTTACCCAATTTATATGTCAGGTACGCACCTTGTAATGCTGGAGATGTAGCTATTGCTCCCTTAATTATCTTGGTTCCAACGTTGCTTTTATAAAATTTGGAAACATCAAATTAACTAACAATTTCAAATGGTATTCTATCTTCATAATTCAGGCTCTTCTAACTACGAATTTATGTATATCGCTGTAAGAATGTACTGCATTAGCCTGTTTTGCAAGAATAATTTAGTGTTATAATAAGCCGAATATTTAATTCAAATATTTAATTTGACTTATCTTCTATCAAAAGGTTTTTTCCATTTAAAGTAATCTCAGTTGTGCCAGAACCTGTCCCGTAGTTATATTCTACTTTTATAATATCTTCAGTAATTTTATTTAAACTAATATGTCCAAATGCAGAGAATGCTTGACCTATTGAATAATTATATTCAACTACAAACTCAAATTCATCATTACATATTGTAACGTTATAATCTAAATATTCTCCAAAATATAGAAAATCAGAATCTTGTTCATCTTTATAATTAAGATGCAAATATCTATTCTCTCCTACCAAACTAACAGTAGCATTTTTTGATTTCAGGATGTAAATTACTTATTTTTTGAAATAATTGAATTTCTTCTTTATTAAGTTCCGTTATATTTTCGTTCTTCTCATCTTCATTGTTTTGTTTACTAATACCCTTCATTTCTTTTACTTCAGAAATCTTATTTTCTGAACTGGCATTATTCTGACATGAAAAAGAATTACAATGCACAATAGATAAAGTACTCTTTTAAAATTTTCCATAGTTAATTTTTATATTTTTTACCTTTTTCATATAACTTATCAATCTCTTCTCTTATCTCCCAAACATATATTTTGCCACTTTCAGGCTTCTCATTATGAAATAGCGGATTTTGACTGTATGCCTTCTTTCTTATCTTATTAGAACTACTATTATCAAAAACAATATGATTATCATTATTAGCATACTTAATATCTGCAGGATACAAGATCGCTAAATAAAATGCAGCTAAACAATTTAATTTTCCTTTAAAAGGTTCCAAATAATATTCAACATATGTTAACTGTTCAACTGCCGTCATTTTTCTAAGGTCTTCTGTTGTTACCTTGATAGATTTTCTATTACTAATACTTTTTGCTGCACTTTTCCCAATTTGAATTAGTCCAGTATACCCTAAGCTATTGGTAATTGAAGGATTAAATGTTCCTCCGGTTTCCAGAGCCATACATGTCATTAGGTAATTAGGATTACAATCTAATCGCTCACTAATTTCAATAACTTTCTTTCTAAATTCAAAACTAACTTTTGTTCCCCATACCAATGACAAATCTGAAAACACCCTCCTCATCTGCTCCACAAAAGCCACCGGGTTAAAATGCCAAAATTTAGGCTGTGCAAGCATCTTACTATAACTTACCTCAATTTCTGGTATTTCAGGTAATTCCAACTCTTCCAGTTTATGCGTTTGAAGAAAAGGAGAAGCCAACTTATAGGGTTTAAATATAGTTTTATCGGGTAGTTTTAATTCGAATTTTTGCGGAATATGATTTTTCATTTCCCCGGACTCACTACTTTCCTTAATGGATATTTCAGGTATTTCCACGCTTTCCCAAAAGTTAAACGCTTTTATCTTATCCTCTGTAATTTTTAATGTTTCTGCCTTTTTATCTTCAAGAAATTGTTTTTTGTCCCCTTCCTCTAATGCAATACCTTCATCCAACCTCTATACTGTCGTACGATTAAATCCTATAGCTTACAACTACATTTAAATGATTAACTCTTTCTTAAATTTCATGACAGCTTTTGTACTTTATAGAACGCGATATTATCGCATATCGGTGAGGAGTTATAGAGGATGTCGTGGATTATATTCACATCCAAAAGATTGATATCTTGCAACAATAAGTCCTTTATACTACTTATTTTTCATTCTTTGAAGTCATTATAATCAATTGTTTCTTATTTACTAGATTATTAATAAAACCACTTTCCATTTCAAGTTCATTATGTTTTTTACGTAAATGAATTTTATTATTTATGGTAGAATCTTTTGCTCTAAATATTATTGAATTATCTTTCTCTTCAATAATTTCTAGCTCATAATTCTTCTCTTCAACGTAACTAAACAGGTAAAATGTTGATTTTTCTTTAGAAATTTTAAGTTCTACTGTTGCCCAACCCCTAGGATCTGCAGACTCTCCCTCTAATCTTAAAAATGAGCCTTCATAATCACCTATCCATTGATCGAAGCAAGTATTAGTTTCTTTTTGATCTTGTTTTATATAAATAGTTGGGGCATCTGACGCCGTTTTGTTAATTGTTTTACTGTTGCATGATAAGAATAAAATCAAACCTAAATAGATAAACCTTCTAAATTTTAATACATTTTTCATCTCACAAATTATTGACAAATAATATTTTGATTCTTTTTTATAAATACACTTAAATGTACTAGTATTGACATAATATTCATTCTAAAAACAAAAATATTTTAGCCTAAAAGTGCTATATCATCATTCCATTAGTCATCTTGAATCGAAGTTTGCTAATAATTGTAACCAAATTCATTTAAGAATCCATTTTTCAAATGTAAATTGGTTTTTCCTTCAAGTTCATCTTTATAGAATTGCTCAAAATGTTCCAACACCACCTTCATTGGAGTTGCAGTTTGGGGTTTCCCCATAAATTTATATCTACTATTGTCTCCTTTATATGGGAGACTAGCCCAGATTCTGCTTCCACACTGCCTTGTAGCTTTCTCAATTTCTCCGTTAATAATTAGGGTAATGAATTCACTATATTCTACTCCCCATTTACTGGACCACTACGTAATGTTTCTTAGACATTTTTTTTCGTTTTTTCTTTTCAGATACCTTGCTTATTGAGTAAGGGGTTCTGTCAAGGTGGAGAGCGAAAAATACTACCCTGGAACAGGGT